>CBIHQF010000348.1:0-4883 GCA_966211665.1 uncultured Pseudomonas sp.
CGCCGCCCGGCCCCTCCCACGGACTGCGACAAATGATTCGTGTCGCGACACTAGGCATACGTCACAGCTCGGGGCTGGTCAGCGCCCCGCCGATCAGCCTTTGCGCCACACGCTCGCCAGCCAGGGTTGCTGCTCGCGGGGCAGGCCGGCCGGGCGGTAGTAATGCTCCAATTCGACAAAGCCGGCCCTCGTCAGCAGGGCTCGCCAATTGGCCAGGTCGTAGTAGGCGCCGTAGCGATCGCCGTTCCAGCCTTCCTGGTTTTCGCCGCGGGGGTTGGAGCTGAACAGCACGCCGCCGGGCTTCAAGGTGGCGTGCAACTGACGCAATACCCGTGGCAATGCCTCGCTGGGAATGTGAAAAAGCACGGCGTTGGCGAAGATGCCGTCGAAGTGTTCGGGCGGCAGGTCGAGAGCGAGGAAGTCCTGCTGCCAGACCTCGCAGCCGCTGTCGGCGCGGGCCATCTCGACGAAGCGCGGGCAGCCGTCGAGGCCGGTGGCCTGGTGGCCGAGGGCACTGAAGGTGCGCAGATCGCGGCCCGGGCCGCAGCCGAAGTCGAGAATCCGTAGCGGCGGCGCGGCCTGGATATGTCGCAGCAACGCGGCGATATTCTGGCTGACGTCGTGATCGCGGGTGCCTTCGCGAAAGTCTTCGGCGCAGTTCTGGTAGTGGGCCAGGGTCAGGGCGCTGATCCGGGCAAGAGCATCGGGGTTGAGCGGCATGGCGTGGACTCTCGAGCATCGGGGCCGTGAAACCGTGAACTTCAGGCTAATACCGGGCGGAAGAAACTGCGTTCGTAACTGAGGATGCAGCGCGTGTCCCGCGCATACTGGAATGCGGCCTGGCAGTCGGGATCTTGCAGCGACAGCGTGCGGTACTGCTCGTACGCCGCCAGGCTGGGGAAGCTGAACAACGCCAGCGCCACATCGTTCGCCCCCTCGGACGGCATGAAATAACCGTGATGCTGACCGCCGAAGCGCTCGACCAGGGGGATCCAGAGTTTCGCGTAGTGCTCGAATTCCTCGAGTTTGTAGGGGTCGAGAATGTAGCGCAGGTAGCAGGTAACCATAAGGGGGCTCGTCAACCGGGGGGATATATAGGCGATGTTCCTGCGATCAGGAAGGCCACCAGTTCGCAGGACATGCGACCGTGAGGATGATGCCATCCCCACTGGCGATGGTGAATCAAAAGTCTAATCACCACCATCGCCACCCTATGAAAAGCGGCTGTAGCCCGAATGAACCTCAGCGCAATCCGGGGTCGGTGGTACAGGTCTCCGATTGCGTCCGGCCACCAGCCGAGGTTCTACAATCCCAGTTCACTCAGCTCGGGGTGCGTATCCGGGCGCCGCCCTTGCGGCCAATGAAACAGCCGTGCGCTGGCATCGATCGCCAAATCGTTGATGCTGGCGTGGCGCTCGCGCATCAGTCCCTGCTCGTCGAACTCCCAATTTTCATTGCCGTAGGAACGCCACCACTGACCATTGGCGTCGTGCCATTCGTAGGCGAAGCGCACGGCGATGCGGTTGTCGGTGAAGGCCCAGAGTTCCTTGATCAGGCGGTATTCCTGTTCGCGCTGCCATTTGCCGGCGAGAAAGGCGCGGATCTGCTCGCGGCCGCGTGGGAATTCGTTGCGATTGCGCCAGCGGCTGTCCTCGCTATAGGCCAGGGCGACGCGTTCGGGATCGCGGCTGTTCCAGCCATCCTCGGCCATGCGGACTTTCTGCACGGCGGTTTCATGGCTGAAGGGTGGTAGCGGTGGACGGGCTGGTGACTGGCTCATAACGGCTCCGGATGGTTGTTTAAAGGTCGAGCACCAGCGGCTGTTGGCCGGCGCTGCTGGTGGCCGGCACCGCGCAGCAGATCAGCACGCTGCCGGCGGCGGGTGATTCGGCGGGTGGTGTGGGGTAATGCACCTGGCCGCTGAGCAGACGTGTCGCACAGGTGCCGCAAGAACCGCCGCGGCAACTGAACTCGGGCGTCAGGCCACGGCTTTCGGCCAGTTGCAGCAGGCTGCCGCTGTCCGGTGTCCAGCGCGCCTCCTTGGCCGAGCGCTGGAACAGCACCGGTACCGGGCCGGTCGCCGCGGGTGCTTGCTCTAACGCGCGGCTGCCCTGGTCCGGCTGGCGACGCAGGCTGGAAGGGCCGAAGGTTTCGGCATGAATGCGTCCGTCGTTGATATTCAGTGCGCGCAGGTCGTCGTAGAGCGACTGGGTGAAAGCGCTCGGCCCGCACAGGTAGAAGTCGTAATCGTCGAACGGCAACAGGGCCTTGAGCAGCGCGATATCGATGCGCCCGCTCAGTTCGAAGTCCTCGCCCTCCCGTGCATGCGCTTCGGGCCGGCTAAGCAGGCGCAGCCCGTGGATCGGCTCGCCGCCACGTTGCAGCAGCTCGACCAGCTCCTTGCTGAATGCCAGTTCGGCCAGGGTCCGTGCGCTCTGGATAAACCAGGCCCGGCGCGCCCGGCGCAGGCGCTGGTTCTGATAAAGGGTCTCGCGCAGCATCGCCAGCAATGGCGTCACGCCGACCCCGGCGGCCAGCAGCACCAGCGGTCGGCGTTGCTCGGCATCCAAGGTGAAGCGGCCCTGTGGCGCGCGGGCTTCGAGCAGGCTGCCGACGCCGATCTGTTCGTGCAGATAGGTCGAGGCCAGCCCCTCGCGTTTGACGCTGATGCGCAGAAAACCGTCGGACGGCGCGCTGCTCAAGCTGTAGGTACGGATCAGCGTTTGCCCATCGATATTTAGGCGCAGCGGCAGATGCTGGCCGGCCTGAAACAACGGCAGGCCGGCGCCATCGGTCGGCTCAAGATACAACGAGCGGATGCTGGCGCTTTCCTCGACCAGGCGCGTCACCCGTAGCGGTCGCCATTGTTCGCGCAGCGCCTCGGCGGCCTGGCGCGCCGCGGCCTCGACCCAACTGCCGGTGAGCAGGCTGTTCGGCGAGTAACCCTGGAATTGCCAGCGCAGGGCCAGGGCCGCCGGGCGACGCACCAGATGCTCGACCTGTAGTTGCCAGAGCCGTTCGGCGCCCTGGAAGGTGGCGATCTCGGGGCCGTCGAGAATCAGTTCGGTGCGGCCGGACAGTTGCAGCAGCTCGCCGCTGGTGAAATCGATGAACAGCAGACCGGCGCGCGGGTTGAGCAGCAGGTTGCCGAGGGTGTTGAAGTGCAGATTGCCGGCGAAATCCGGCAAGGTCAGGCAATCGCCCTCGACCCGCACGAAGCCGGCTTGGCCGCCGCGATGGGAAACATCCACCGAGCGGCTGCCGTCCGGGTGTTCGACGTAGCTGGCGACGAAGCAGGTATCGGCGCCGGCGATCAGCGCCCGCGCGGCATCGTCCAGGCCGTTCAACTGCTCGGCGGGGCGCGGCGCGGCGGTCGATGGGCTGCGGCTGAATTCGAACTGGCGCAGCTGGATATATTGCGGGCAATTGCCGAAGGCCTGTTCGACCGCGACGGTCAGACCGCGCTCATCGATCTGGCGGATATGGCCATTCAAACGGTTGCGTCGGCGCGTGTGCAGCTCGATGCCGAGCAGGCCGACCGCCGCGCCCGCAGACAACCCCGCCGCGGCCGGATCGCCGGCCTGGAGCTGGCTGTCGAGCTGCAACAGACGGGGTTCGGGCGAGTGGGTAAAGCCCGGCGCGCCTTCGAAAAGACTGGCCCAGGGGCGCCCCGCGGCATCCACCGTGGCGAACAACATAAAGGGCAGCTGGCGATAGAAATCGCGGTGCTGCTCGGGCATATGATCGCGGATCACCTTGCGGCCGAACGCCTCCATCCGTTCGGCCACGCCGACGCGTTCTTGCAACTGCTTCTCGCCGGCATGCCAGGGCGACGCGGGGGGATCGATAGAGTGCATGGCGAGGGCTCCACGCGGTGCTGGAAAGCCGGATGACCATCGGGCCATCCGGAATTGATCGCCTGGGCTCAGGCGCTTTGCAGGCCGATGGCGGTGCGGCGCATCGGCACGAAGCCGGGCAGGGCCTCGATACGCGCCAGCCAGGCACGCAGGTTCGGGTAGTCGGCCAGGGACACATTGCCTTCCGGCGCGTGGGCGATATAGGTATAGCCGGCCACATCCGCCAGCGTCGGCTGATTGCCGGCGAGGAAGGCGCTATTGGCCAGCTCCTGCTCGACCACCCGCAGCAGCGCGTGGGAATTGGCGATGGTTTCCGCGGCGTCGTAAGGCGCGCCGAATACCGTGATCAACCGGGCCCTGGCCGGGCCCGAAGCGATCTGCCCGGCGGCGACCGATAGCCAGCGCTGCACCTTGGCGGCGCCAAGCGGGTCGCTCGGCAGCCAGTCGCCATTGCCGTATTTCTGCGCCAGGTACACCAGGATGGCGTTGGAATCGCTGAGTACGGTGCCGTTATCGTCGATCACCGGCACCTGGCCAAAGGGGCTGATGGCGAGAAATTCAGGCTGCTTGTGCGCGCCGGTAGCGAGGTCGACGAACACCAGTTCGGTCGGCAAGCGCAGCAGCGAGAGCAGCAGCTCGACGCGATGGGCGTGGCCGGACAGCGGGTGGCGGAACAGTTTGATGGGGTTCTGCGACATGGTGAGGCTCCAGATCGGATGGAAGGGTTCAGCGGCGGTGGGTTGCCAGGTGGGTCGCGCTGATGGAGGTCATGCTCTGCTTAAACGCGAATCGACAGAATCGCCAAAAATTGCAATCCTTTGTTTCACCTTTTGCAATAAAGAGGCGGAGCCTTTTCACGCCAAAAAAGCACGCCTCGTAGCCTGGATAAGCCTTGGCGCAATCCGGGGGATCGGTCCCGGATTGCGCTGCGCTTATCCAGGCTACATGGCATGCAATCCGGGAATGATTTCAGCTTCAACCCGGGGCTATAACGCGTTGTAGAGGACGCCATTGCAGATATTGGAA
>CBIHQF010000349.1:0-4875 GCA_966211665.1 uncultured Pseudomonas sp.
CCCGCCCAGGCTTCGCCGGGGCATCAATCGCCAGTAAGGGAGACACCGATGGCCGTAAGACGTACACGCAAAGATGACGGCAGCCAGTGGACAGTCGCGGACAGTCGCAGCGTCTACGGCATTCGCCATTGGGGCGCGGGTTATTTCGCGATCAATGACAAAGGCCGTGTCGAAGTGCGTCCGAACGGGCCGGACAGTAAGCCGATCGACCTGTTCGAAGAGGTCGAAGAGCTGCGTTCGAGCGGCCTCAGTTTGCCGCTGCTGGTGCGTTTCCCGGATATTCTGCAGGACCGCGTGCGCCGCCTGACCGGCGCTTTCGACGCCAATATCGCGCGCCTGGAATACCAGAGCGAATACACCGCGCTCTACCCGATCAAGGTCAACCAGCAGGAGGCGGTGATCGAGAACATCATCGCCACCGAGAACGTCTCCATCGGTCTGGAAGCCGGCTCCAAGCCGGAGCTGCTGGCGGTGCTGGCCCTGGCGCCGAAAGGCGGCACCATCGTCTGCAACGGCTACAAGGACCGCGAGTTCATCAAGCTGGCGCTGATGGGGCAGAAGCTCGGCCACAACGTATTTATCGTGATCGAGAAAGAATCCGAAGTGCAGCTGGTGATCGAGGAAGCGACCGAACTCAAGGTCGCGCCGCAGATCGGCCTGCGTGTGCGGCTGTCGTCGCTGGCGTCGAGCAAGTGGGCGGACACCGGCGGCGAGAAATCCAAGTTCGGCTTGTCGGCGGCGCAACTGCTATCCGTGGTCGAGCGCTTCCGCGCCGCCAAACTGGATCAGGGTATCCGCCTGCTGCACTTCCATATGGGCTCGCAGATCGCCAACCTGGCCGACTACCAGCACGGCTTCAAGGAAGCCATCCGTTATTACGGCGAGCTGCGCGGCCTCGGCCTGCCGGTCGACCATATCGACGTCGGCGGCGGCTTGGGCGTGGATTACGACGGCACCCATTCGCGCAACGCCAGCTCGATCAACTACGACATGGACGATTACGCCGGCGTGGTCGTCGGCATGCTCAAGGAATTCTGCGACGCCCAGGAGCTGCCGCACCCGCATATCTTCTCGGAAAGCGGCCGCTCGCTGACCGCGCACCACGCCATGCTGGTGGTGCAGGTCACCGATGTGGAAAAGCACAACGACGAGATCCCGGATGTCGAGGACGCCGCCGGCCTGCCGGAAACCGTGCGCTACCTGGTCGAGCTGCTCGGCCCGACCGATATCGAGATGGTCACCGAAACCTATTGGCGCGCCACCCACTATATGAGCGACGTGGCCAGCCAGTACGCCGACGGCAAGATCAGCCTGACCGACAAAGCCCTGGCCGAACAGTGCTACTTCGCCGTGTGCCGGCGCCTGCACGATTCGCTCAAGGCCCGCCAGCGCTCGCACCGCCAGGTACTCGACGAACTCAACGACAAGCTCGCCGACAAGTACATCTGCAATTTCTCGGTGTTCCAGAGCCTGCCGGACACCTGGGCCATCGGCCAGGTGCTGCCGATCCTGCCGCTCAATCGCCTCGACGAAGAACCGCTGCGCCGCGCCGTGCTACAGGACCTGACCTGTGACTCCGACGGCAAGATCCGCCAGTACGTCGACGAACAAAGCATCGAAACCAGCCTGCCGGTGCACGAAGTGCGCGAGGGCGAGGACTACCTGCTGGGCATCTTCCTGGTCGGCGCCTACCAGGAAATCCTCGGCGATATGCACAACCTGTTCGGCGACACCGACTCGGTGAACATCTACCAGAACCCCAACGGCAGCGTGTACCACGCTGGCATCGAAACTCACGACACCATCGAAGACATGCTGCGCTACGTGCATCTGTCGCCCGAGGAGTTGATGACCCACTACCGCGACAAAGTCGCCAGCGCCAAAATCAGCGCCCGCGAACGCACGCAGTTCCTCGATGCGTTGCGGCTGGGGCTGACGCGGTCGTCGTACTTGTCGTCCTGAGACGAAGCGGCCGGATGGCCGCTTAGCCTGAGCGAAACAAGGAATGCCCGTCTCGATTGATGCGGGCATTTTTTATTGGCGTTCGCCGACCAATGCCTCCCCTGACGCGTCGACAGAGCCATTGTTCGACTGCTACCTTTATTGAAAAGTAATACCTGGTAATAAGAGGCTCGATCATGGCTACTTCCATCAAAATCGACGATGAATTGAAAGGACGAGTCCAGCGCTTGGCTGGTTTGCGGCAGCGTTCTGCCCACTGGATCATGCGCGAAGCGATCGCTCAGTATGTCGAACGGGAGGAAGCCCGCGAGAGCTTCAAGCAGGAAGCCCTGGCCTCTTGGGCCGCCTATCAGGAAACCGGGCGGCACCTGACCGGCCAAGAAACTCGCGCCTGGCTCAATACTTGGGGCACTGAGGCGGAGGTGGAGCCGCCCAAGTGCCACGATTGATCATCACCGAAGGCGCAGGGTTGGGCTTGGAGCGCTGCCGGCGATTCCTGGCTGAAAAAGACTCGCTGGTAGCCAGCAGAGCCGGTCAAGCGATTGAGCGACAACTCGCACTCTTGGAAGAAAATCCGAATATGGGACGGCCGTTTCCTGAGTTACCGCAACTGCGTGAATTGACGATCGAGTTCGGGGATTCAGGCTACGTAGCGCTTTACCGCTTCATGCCCGCGGCCGATGCCGTGTATATCTTGGCATTTCGTCATCAGAAAGAAGCCGGGTACTGAGAGGAACGATAGGGGACAGACCACGGTTTTGACTTTGGCATTCGAGCAAAACGAAGTTAGTCGTGACCTATCCCCTATATTCCCATCGCCAGCCTCAATCCGGCCGCCACAGGCGCAGATAGGCGTCCTCATGGCTGGTGTCCAGTTCTATGGTGATGCTCTCGCTTTCGCGCAAGACTTCGGTGGTGATCAGCAGCGGTTGGGCGACGTAGCCGCTGTGCGGCTCGCCGGCGAAGGCGCGGTTCAGTTCGTCCACCAGTTGCCAGCCATGGGCGCCGAGCGGTTCGGCGATGGTGGCGATCTGTTGGGAAAGCCCCGAATGGATGCGCCCCAGCGCCTTGGCCGAACCGTCGCCGGCCGAGACGTGGCGGATATCCTTGCGCCCGAGCCGGGCCAGGGGCAGGTTGATATGGTCGAAATACACATCGTTGATCGCCAGGGTATGGGTCCAGGCCGCGCCGAAGCGCTGCTGGAGCTGCATGACCCGCTTGTCCATGTCCTTCGAGACTTGGGAAATGGGCAGGTTCTCCACGCTCAGCACGCGGCAGGTCGGGCAGGCGGCGATGCGTTCGGCCATGCGCTCGGCCTTGGCGTTGGCGATGGCGAACTGGTCGTCGCTGAAGATCACCACGCCGGCGCGGCCGTCGCGGGTTACCAGTTCGGCGGCCATGTCCGCGACCACCAGCGGATCGGTGGTGACATTGCTGAACAGCCATTGGTTCGGCCCCGGCTTGTCCCCGGCGTGCCAACCGACCAGGGGGATATCCCGCTGTTGAAACAAGGCGGGTGGGCCGCCCAGCAAGGCTTCCCCGAAACCGCCGATCACCACGCCGTCCGGCGCCTCGCGTAGCGCCTGCTCGGTTATCCGCAGCAATTCGTCGGCATCGCCCCGCCCATTGAGTGCTCGCACCTTCCAGCCAACCAGCCTGGCCGCCCGCTCGAAGCTGCGGTACACCCCGGCCACCCCGCCATTACGGAAGTCGGAGGCGAGGAACAGCACCCGTTTGCCCGGCTGCGCCGCCGGCCCCTCGGTCGGGCCTGGCCATTGGCTGTAGGCGGTAATCGCAAGCAGCAGCCCGAGCAGGCAAGCGGTCAGCACGCGAGGTACGGAGTCAAGGCGCATGGCAGTCCCTCTCACGCCTGCAAAGCGCAACCCGAACGTGCGCAGGCGGGTAGTCGTTGGCGTTATTTCATTGAGCATAGCGGCTGCCATTGCCAGCCGGTGGAGGAAAGAGCGGCTAGATGATTCTCAGACCACGAATTGAGCTGTTGAGCATCAGCTCAAGGGGCAGGCTGTGAAGCGCAGGCATCGTTTTAAAGTCCGCGTTGCTCCGTAACGTCTGCGCGCTGTCTTTGAGCACTTCGCCGAGGGGCGCGTAGCTGACGCTTTTTTCATCCATCATCGCGGTTTGGTGGATGGGTGAAGCGTCATCCACCCTACGAACCAGGCGGCCTTTTGCAGGCATAAAAAAACCGGCTTGTGGCCGGTTTTCAGGGGGTGGTGTCGGCTTATTTTTGGTAAGCCGCCACTGCCTTGGTGATTTCGGCGCGGGCCGCGTCGGCGTTGCCCCAGCCTTCTACTTTGACCCATTTGCCTTTTTCGAGATCCTTGTAGTTCTCGAAGAAGTGCTTGATCTGCTCGAGCAGCAGGGCCGGCAGGTCGGTGTATTCCTTGACGTCCACGTACAGCTGGCTGAGCTTGTCGTGCGGTACGGCGATCAGCTTGGCATCGCCACCAGCTTCGTCGGTCATGTGCAATACGCCGACCGGGCGGGCGCGGATCACCGAGCCGGGGGCCACCGGGTAGGGGGTTACCACCAGCACGTCGAGCGGGTCGCCGTCGTCGGCCAGGGTGTGCGGGATGAAACCGTAGTTGGCCGGGTAGAACATCGGCGTGGCCATGAAGCGGTCGACCATCAGGCAGTCGGTCTCATGGTCGATTTCGTATTTGATCGGCGCGTGGTTGGCCGGGATCTCGATGGCGACGTAGATGTCGTTCGGCAGGTCTTTACCCGCTGGAATCTTGCTGTAGCTCATAGGTTCGCTCCCGGGATGGGCCAAAAAAGTGGCGCGATTATAGGCATATTCCGTAACCGTTACCATGCCGAGATACCTAGCCTTTGGTCGTGCCCGTCAGGTTCTTCGGACTAACAAACCGTTGAAAAACGTAGCGAACGACGGCT
>CBIHQF010000350.1:0-4866 GCA_966211665.1 uncultured Pseudomonas sp.
TGGGCGGTGAAGGCCAGCAGCAAACCGAGCGCGATGTGGCCGACGCCGACCAGCAACAGCCAGCGGTAGAGATACCTTTGCATGGGCAAGTCCCTTGGGTGTTTCAGTCCAGTTCCAGCGCCTTGAGGATGAAAGCGTATTCCAGCGCCACGTCCTTGAGCGCCTGGTAGCGCCCACTCATGCCGCCATGACCGGCGCCCAGGTCGGTCTTCAGCAATAGCAGCTTGTCGTCGGTCTTGCTGGCGCGCAGCTTGGCCACCCATTTGGCGGCTTCCCAGTACTGCACGCGGCTGTCGTTGTAGCCGGCCACGGCGAGGATCGCCGGGTAGGCCTGGGCCGTGACGTTTTCGTAGGGCGCATAAGCCTTGATCCGTTCGATTACCTCGGACTGGTTGGGGTCGCCCCATTCGTCGTATTCGGTGACGGTCAGCGGCAGGTCGGGCTTCTGCATGGTGTTGAGCACATCGACGAAGGGCACTTCGGCGATGGCGGCGGCGAACAGCTCGGGGCGTTGGTTGAGCACCGCGCCGATCAGCAGACCGCCGGCGCTGCCGCCGCTGATGGTCAGGCGCTCGGCATCGGTATAGCCGAGGCGGATCAAGTGCTCGGCGCAGGCGATAAAGTCGCCGAAGCTGTTGTGTTTGTGCTCCAGCTTACCGGCGCGGTACCAGGCTTCGCCCAGTTCGCCGCCGCCGCGCACATGGGCGATGGCGAAGACGAACCCCCGGTCCAGCAGGCTCAGGCGCGCGTGGGAGAACCAGGGGTCGAGGCTTTCGCCATAGGCGCCGTAGCCGTAGAGGTAGAGCGGGGCGGGCATGCCGCCGCCGATCAGGTCGCGCCTGGCCACCAGGCTGATCGGCACCTGGGTGCCGTCGTTGGCCGTGGCCCACAGGCGTTGGCTGATATAGGCGTCGGCGTCGAATGGGCCTTCCACCGGGGTTTGTTTGAGCACCAGCTGGCTGCCGTCGTGCAGCACCAATTGGCGGATCTGCGCTGGGCGGCTAAGGGCTTCGTAGCGCAGGCGGATCACCGGGCTGGCGAACTCCAGATTGTCCTGCACATGCAGGCTGTAGGCCGCGTCTGGCAATTGCACGCGGTAGGCCGGCTGACCCTGGGGCTGCACTTCGATGATCGGCAGGCCGCCTTCGCGCAGGCTGAGAACCAAGGCGCCGGCATTCAGGCTGATGTCTTCGAGCATCACCTGTGGGTCGTGGGCGCGCAGCGTGCGCCATTGTTCGCGGCTCGGCGTCGCGCAGTCGTCAGCGCCGAACAGGGCGAAATTGATCCCGCTCTGGTTGCTGCGGATCAACCAGGCCCAAGCGCCGTCGAGCTTGCCGTGGTCGACGTAATATTCATGGCCTTCTTCGCGCGGCGCCAGGCAGGTGAAGGGCGCCTGTGGCTTGTCGGCGTCCAACACCCAGGTCTCGCTGGTGGTCTTGCTGCCCAGCAGGACGATCAACTGGCGTTCGGAGCTGCTGCGGTAGCAGTTGAGAAAGAAGCGGCCGTCCGCCTCGTGAAAGGCCAGCTCGGCGCTTTCGCTGCCCAGGCGATGGCGATAGAGCTTGTGCGGCCGATGGCAATCGTCCAGCTCGCCGAAGAACAGGGTCTGGCTGTCGTTGGCCCAGGTCATGCTGCCGTCGCAATCGTCGAACGGCAGCTCGTGGATGACGCCGCTGTCCAGCTCCTTGACGAACAGCCGGTAAATCTCGTCGCCGCTGCAATCCAGGCTGTAGGCCAAACGCTGCTGGTCCGGGCTGATACTGAAGCAGCCGAGCGAGAGGAAACCGCCAGCGGCCAGGGCGTTGGGGTCGAGGAGCAATTGTTCGCTGCCTTCGTCGACCGCGAGCGAGCCGTCGGCCGGCTTTCGGCAACGGTAGTGCCGCGGATACTCGTCGCCGGCGGTGGTGCGTTGGTAGTAGAGGTAGTCGCCCCAGGGCGTGGGCAGCGACAGATCGGTTTCGCGGATGCGGCCCTTGATCTCCTGGAACAGGGTTTCGCGCAGCTCGCGTTGCTCGGCGAGTTCGGCCTCAAGGTAGGCGTTTTCCGCGTGCAGATAATCGAGCACCTCGGCGGCGTCGCGGTTTTCCAACCAGCGATAAGGGTCGCTGCCGTTCTCTCTGCGGGCGATAGGGGCATGGGACATGGGGGTAACTCCAAAAACACGGCCAACAGCGGGGACGCCGAGCCCGGCAAAAGCCGTTATCATAAGCCGCACTTCGCAAGCCGGCCGTGGAAATATTCGGCGGCGCTGGGTTTTTTCCCCGGGCTGTAGCTCCGCTTCGATATGGACGCGCTGTTTGATGACTGAAAACGACTATCTACTCGCCTGGGGCGCCTATGCCATCGCCGCTCTCGGTTGCCTGTTGGTGTGGTTCCGCCTGACCCGCTGGATGTGGCGCTACCTGCGCGAGCCGTTGCGCGTATTGGTCGCGGTGCTGCTGTTCGGCCCGACCATCGTCGACCCCGCACGAGAACTGTTCGCCCCGGCCATCGCCGTGACCGCCCTGGATCTGATCTTCAAAGTCGGCAATAACGCCTGGCGCGCGGTGGCCGACCTGGCCATGTACGGCTTGGTCGCCTTCGCCCTGTATTTGCTTTTTGTCGCCGCGCGCTGGCCGGTCGAGCGTTGGCTGAGGGAGCGCCGTGGGCCGCGCGAAGACGATCACGAACCGACCCTGCGCGAGCGGATGTCGGAACAGCGCGACGATCTCGGCGATACCCGTTACGACCGCAACGGTAATCGGCGTTTGCGCATGGAGCCCAGGCTTTAGCCGCATGATCTAGCAGGTCGTTGAAAACGTAGCGAGCGACGGCTAGGCAAGGCGAAATTGGGCGAGGAAGCGGAGTGTACGAGTTGTACATGAGCATTACTCGCTTCGCTCGCCCTTCGGGCCGCACTGAAGCGCGTTAGCCGCAGGCGGCTTACCGAGGCCAATTTCAACGCGGCCTAGCCTAGCGCAGTAGTTTTCAACGGCCTGCCGAGCGCTTGCGTCCACTGCCCCGGCCCGTCAGCATAAGCCCACTGCATTCAAGGAGGGCTTATGGACTGCGTGTTCTGTGCAATCGTCGAGGATCGGTTACCCGCCCATCGGATTTATGAGGACGAACATTTCGTCGTGCTGCTGGATATTTTCCCGCTGCGTCCCGCCCACTTATTGATCGTCAGCCGCGAGCACGCGCCTTTGCTCAAGGATTTATCGGCCGCCGCCCGCGACCGTTTGCTGTTATTGGCGGGGCGCATCGCCGCCGCATTGCGTGCCAGCGATTACGCGGCCCCCGGTCTGAACTTCGTGATCAACGACGGCCCTTCGGCCAATCAGCATGTACCGCATCTGCATTTGCATTTGATTCCAAGGCGCTCCGGCGATCTGCCTCGGTTGCTCTGGCGTGCCCTCACGCGTTTCCTGCCCCTCGGTCGCCAGCGCCTGGAGCAAGGCTTTCAGCAGCAGGGGCAGCGTTTGCGCGATGCCTTGGCCGCTCTCGGCGACGGGGTCGAGCATGTGTGAATTGCTCGGCATGAGCGCCAATGTGCCCACCGATATCGTCTTCAGCTTTACCGGCTTGATGCAGCGCGGCGGGCGCACCGGGCCGCACCGCGACGGTTGGGGCATAGGTTTCTACGAAGGCCGCGGCCTGCGCCTGTTCCAGGACCCGCGGGCGAGCAGCGAGTCCGAGGTGGCGCGGCTGGTGCAACGCTATCCGATCAAGAGCGAAGTGGTGATCGGGCATATCCGCCAGGCCAACGTCGGTCGCGTGTGCCTGGCCAACACCCACCCCTTCGTGCGGGAAATGTGGGGGCGCAATTGGTGCTTCGCGCACAATGGCCAACTGGCGGGTCTGGCCCCGTGCCTGGATTTTTATCGACCGATTGGCGACACCGACAGCGAGGCGGCTTTCTGCGATTTGCTCAACCGTCTGCGCGGCGACTTTGCCGAGCCCGTGGCGATCGAGGCGCTGTTGCCGACCCTGGTCGATGCCTGTGCCGGCTACCGGCAGAAAGGTGTGTTCAATTGCTTGCTCAGCGATGGAGATTGGCTGTTCAGCTTCTGTTCCAGCAAGCTGGCGCATATCACTAGGCGCGCGCCTTTTGGCCCAGCGCACTTGAAAGATGCCGATATGCAGGTGGATTTCCAAGCGGAAACCACGCCCGACGATGTGGTCACGGTGGTGGCCACCGAGCCGCTGACCGATAACGAGAACTGGCATTTATATCAGCCGGGCGAATGGCGTTTGTGGCGTGGCGGCGAGTGCATCGCCCTGGGCATGGCGGGCTGAGGTTCGGCGCCTTGGATTTTTGCGGTTTGACAAGTGATGGGGGATCGATGTTTAGAAGCTATCTGCGGTTGGCGTTATTCGCCCTGGGGCTGTTGGTGGGGGTGCAGGTACCGGGCTTTATCGATGACTACGCCAAGCGGGTCGAGGCCCATCGTATCGAGGCGGAGAAGGGCCTGAAGGGCTTCCGGCAAACCGCCAGCCGCTTCTTCAAGGGCGATCTCGATGCCCTGGTGGCGCACTACCAGGTCAGTAAAGACCCTGTGATGCGCAGCGACGCGCAAAGCGTCGGCGAGTTGGTCGAGCGTTCGCGCTGGCTCGAACGGGAGTGGCAAGCCATGCAGGGCGGCTGGTTCAGCCAGGTCTGGCACTTGGCGACCGCAGCGGATCGCGAGCTGCTGGAGGAAACCGTGGCCGCCTATCGCTATCAAGTACTGCTGGCACCCGAGGCGATCGCCTGGGGCATCACCTGCGCCATGCTGCTGGCCTTGTTGCTGGAGAGCCTGGCATTGGCGGTCGGTCTGCTGCTGGGCATCGGCCGCAGCCAACAGGTACAGCAGCGCCACTGGCGCTAGCCTTTCACGGCTGGAAGCG
>CBIHQF010000351.1:0-4861 GCA_966211665.1 uncultured Pseudomonas sp.
CGCCTCCCACGGATTGCAGGCGATTCACGATTGGAATGGCTAACGAGGGCTTCGTCTTTTTAACGGTGTATTAACCTCTCACGCCGCTTTTCAGACAGCCGTCAATGCAACGCCGGCACCTGGCTCAACTGGCGCAGGCGGGCGCTGAGCAGGATGTGCTGGCCCGGGTCGTCGCACAGCAACAGCGCGTGCTGCACATCGAAACGCTCGGCTTGCGGACACTCCAGACGCTGGTACAGCTCGGCGCGGGCCAGGTGGTCGGCGAGTGCCGGCGCGCCCAGCTGCATCACCCGGTCGGCGTCTTTCAGCGCCGCCAGATAATCCTCGTTGAGCAGGTGCAACTGGCGCAGGTTGCGCGACAGGCGTTGCAGCATGCCGCGCGCGTCGCTGCTTTGCAGGTGCCCGGCGTTGAGCTCGGCGGCGGCGCCCTGATGGCGGATCAGCAGTTCGCGGCAATCGCGGGTATACAGACGGCGCCCGCCGCAGGGGTCGAGCAGATGGTCGGCGCCCGGTACGCGCAGGAGAAAATGGCCGGGGAAGTTCACCCCCTGCAACGGGATCGCCAAACGTCGTGCCAGCTCCAGGGCGAGCAGCGCCAATGACAACGGCTGCCCGCGTCGGCGCGCCAACACGCGGTGCATCAAGGCGACTTCGGGGCGCAGCGGCATTTCATCTTCCTGGTGGAAATCCAGTTCGTTGAGCCGGCGCAACAGCGGCTGCGCCAATTCCACTGCGGGCAAGTCGGGGAGGCCGGCATTGACCTGCTGTTGCAGCGTATTGAGCTCGCGCAGCGCTTCGGCCACCTGCAATTGCGGATCGTGCTCGGCGGCAATCCATAAGGTCGCCTCGAACGTTGCGGGCGGCTCACGGTCAAGACAGGCAAGGCAGGTTTGGCGCGGGCTCATGGTCACCTCCGGTCATGCTGTGTTTTTAGCCGGCTACCGGCGCGGCGTCCAGCCTCGCGTGCAAACCGACCGCATCGGGCTTGCCGCGATAAGGCCATCCGCCTCCGGCGCTCTTATGCCGCCCGGCGCCGCACGGTGCGGAGCTTATGCCGGCTTGAGCGGGCAGCGCACGGCATGCCGCCTATACTGCGGTTAGTAACCGCAGACATCGCCTATGCGGGTATCCACGACATCACAGGAGCCGCCCTATGTTCAGCGCAATGGAGGTCGCCAGGCTCGAGGCATTGCACTTGACCCAGGATCCGGTCTCGGGCCTCAAGGCCGTGATCGCCATCCACAACACCCGACTCGGCCCCGCGCTCGGCGGTTGCCGTTATCTCGCCTACCCGGACGAACAAAGCGCGATCCAGGACGCCATCCGTCTGGCCCGGGGCATGAGCTACAAAGCCGCGCTGGCCGGCATCGAGCACGGCGGCGGCAAGGCGGTGATCATCCGGCCGCCCCACCTGGATAACCGCGGCGCCCTGTTCGAAGCCTTCGGGCGTTTTATCGAAACGCTCAATGGGCGCTATATCACCGCGATGGACAGCGGCACCTCCAGCGCCGATATGGACTGCATCGCCCAACACACCCAGCACGTCACCAGCACCACCAGCGAAGGCGATCCCTCGCCGCACACCGCCATGGGCGTGTTCGCCGGAATTCGCGCGACCGCATTGGCGCGCCTCGGTAGCGACGATCTGCACGGCCTGCGCGTGGCGATCCAGGGCCTCGGGCATGTCGGCTATGCCCTCGCCGAGCAGTTGCACGCGGCCGGCGCCGAACTGTTGGTCAGCGATCTGGACGACGGCCGAATGCAATTGGCCGTCGAACAACTGGGCGCCCGGGCGGTGGCCAGCGAGGCCTTGCTCGCCACCCCGTGCGACATACTCGCGCCCTGCGGTCTGGGCGGTGTGCTGAACAGTGAAAGCGTCATGCAATTGCGCTGCTCGGCAGTTGCCGGCGCCGCCAACAATCAACTGGCGAGTGCCGATGTCGCCGACACCCTGCAGGCGCGCGGCATCCTCTATGCGCCGGATTACATCATCAACTCCGGCGGGCTGATTTACGTCGCCCTCAGGCACCGCGGCGAAAGCCTCGCCGCGATCACCGCGCACTTGGCGAAAATCAGCCAGCGCCTGAGCGAAGTCTATGCCCATGCCAAGGCCGACAAGCGTTCCCCGGCGCGGGTCGCCGATGCCCTGGCCGAGCGCTTGTTGTACGACAGCTGAGCGCGACTGCCCACCCGCAGGGCGCTCGAAAATCCCAGGCCATAAGCCCGGGGCAAAAGCAGGCATTCAAAAGATGTCGAGGAGTTCAGTCATGCCGGATAGTGTGAAATTACCCTTCACCCGTTATCTCGATCCCAATGGCCAGCCGCTCGCGGCGTTGCCCGCCTGGGTCGACGACCCCGCCTTGCTGGTGCGTCTGTACCGGCAAATGGTCCTGACCCGCCTGTTCGACCAGAAGGCCGTGGCCCTGCAACGCACCGGGCGCATCGGCACCTATGCGCCGACCCTCGGCCAGGAGGCCATAGGCGTCGCGCTCGGCAGCCTGATGCGCAGCGAAGACGTGCTGGTGCCCTATTACCGCGACACCGCCGTGCAACTGATGCGCGGGGTGAGGATGGAAGAAATCCTCCTGTATTGGGGCGGCGACGAGCGCGGCAGCGCCTATGTCGACCCGGCCTCGGCCGAGGATTTCCCCATGTGCGTGCCCATCGCCACCCAGGCTTTGCATGCCTGCGGCGTGGCCAGCGCGTTCAAGATCCGTGGCGAACACCGGGTGGCGGTGACCACCTGCGGCGATGGCGCCACCAGCAAGGGCGACTTTCTCGAAGCGCTGAACGTCGCCGGCGCTTGGCAGTTGCCGGTGGTGTTCGTGGTCAATAACAACCAATGGGCGATCTCGGTGCCGCGGCGCATCCAGTGCGGCGCTCCGACCCTGGCGCAGAAGGCCATAGGTGCCGGCTTCCACGGCGAGCAGGTGGACGGCAACGACATGCTGGCACTCTACGAACGCATGCGGGTCGCCCTGGACCGCGCCCGCCACGGCAAAGGCCCGGTCTTGCTGGAATGCCTCAGCTACCGCCTGGGCGACCACACCACCGCCGACGACGCCACCCGTTACCGTAGCGCCGAGGAAGTCAAACAGGCCTGGCTGGAGGAGCCGATCAAGCGCTTGCAGGGCTTTCTCGCTAATCAGGGGATCTGGGACGAGCGCCGCGAACAGGCGCTGATCGGCGAATGCCAGGCCGAGGTGCAACGCGCGGTTGAGGCTTTCGAAAATGCCGGTAACCAGCCGGCCGAATCGGTGCTCGACTACGTCTACGCCAAGTGGCCGGCGGCCCTCGCGGAGCAGCGCGAGATGCTGTTGGAGCGCGTTGCCCGCCAGGCTGATGGGCTAAGCGCCTCTCCCTCATCCGGCACCATGCACCTTGACCCACATGGAGGTGGCGAATGCGGCAATCCCGCCGGGAGCGGGAGCCGCCTGCCGGAGGGAGAAGGGAAGCAGATGCGGCCTGCGGCCGGTTTTATGGAGGCCAGCCATGAATGAAGCCAAACTGAGCATGCTGGAAGCGATCAACCGCGCCTTGCACCGTGCCATGGCCGAGGACGAGAACGTGGTGGTGCTCGGCGAGGACGTCGGCGTCAACGGCGGGGTATTCCGCGCCACCGCCGGCCTGCGCGAGAGCTTCGGCTTCAAGCGGGTGATCGATACGCCGCTGGCCGAAACCATGATCTCCGGCCTGGCCGTGGGCATGGCGGCGCAGGGGCTGAAACCGGTACTGGAGATCCAGTTCCTCGGCTTCGTCTACCCGGCCATGGACCATTTGGTGTCCCACGCCGCACGCATGCGCAACCGTACCCGCGGCCGCCTCAGTTGCCCGCTGGTGCTGCGCAGCCCGATGGGCGCCGGCATCCGCGCGCCCGAGCATCACAGCGAAAGCATCGAGGCGATGTTCGCCCATATCCCCGGCCTGCGTGTGCTGATCCCGTCCTCGCCGGCGCGGGCATACGGCCTGCTGCTGGCGGCGATCGACGACCCCGATCCGGTGATCTTCCTCGAACCGACCCGGCTATACCGGATGAACCCGCAGCCGCTGGCCGACGACGGCAAACGCCTGCCGCTGGACAGCTGCTTCACCCTGCGCGAGGGCAGCGACCTGACCCTGATCAGTTGGGGCGCGAGCATCCACGAAAGCCTGCAAGCCGCCGAGCAATTGGCCGAGCGCGGCGTCTCGGTCGAGGTGATCGATGTGGCCTGCATCAAACCCCTGGACCTCGACACCCTGGAGGCTTCGGTGCGCAAAACCGGGCGTTGCGTGATCGTGCATGAGGCGCCGAAAAGCTGCGGTGTCGGTGCGGAGATCGCTGCCAGCCTTTACGAACGCGCGCTGCTCGATCTGCAAGCGCCGATCCAACGGGTCACCGCGCCGGATATACCGCCGCCGCTGTACCGCCTGGAATCGCTGTATATCCCCAGCGTCGCCGACATAGTCGCGGCCTGCGATGCGACATTGAATTACGCATGAGCATGCAGAGCGGGGGGCCACCGTTGGGCTACAGGAGCGGCAGGCACCCTGTTGGGCTTCGCAGGCTCAGCGCCAACCTACGGTGCGGTGAGCAACGGTCTTGTAGGAGCGGCCTTGGCCGCGATCGCTCAAACCCACTACGGCCTGACTGGCGAACAAAAACGATGGATCAGGAGCACCCATGAAATATTTCAAACTGCCCGACCTTGGCGAGGGCCTGCAAGAAGCGGAAATCGTCGAGTGGCACGTCAAGGCCGGCGATACGGTCAAGGCCGATCAATTGCTGGTGTCGGTGGAAACCGCCAAGGCCATCGTCGATATTCCCGCGCCCTACGACGGCGTGGTGGTGAAAACCTTCGGCGCCGAGGGCGACATTCTGCAT
>CBIHQF010000352.1:0-4827 GCA_966211665.1 uncultured Pseudomonas sp.
CAGTTTAGAGCCATGGTCTGGATTGAAAGGTGCAAAAAACCGTCGTTAACCATCGTCTAGTTCGATAGGAGTCGCTTGTCCCAGCGCTGTTGTGCATCCTGCAAAGCTTGTTCCCGCGGCAGTCCCAGGCTTCTCAGTGCCAACGCCATGCTGCTGATCACGGCGAGTTGGCCATAGTCGTCTGCCACTTCGCCGAGCCAGAAGCGCTGTAAATGGGCGGGGTCGAGGGATTCTGGTTTTACGTGCCGTTGCGGCGATAACGCCGGCCAGTCTTCGTCCCAGTTCTGGCCATTGGCGGTGCCGTAGAGGTGACTGACGGCATCGGGGTTGATCTCGATCTCGCCGCCTTCGCCTTTGATCACCAGGGCGCAATCGCCGAGCAACTGGCTGGCTTCGCGGTGCACCGCCTGATAGCCCGGATGGAATATGCTTTGCAGGCCGCAGCGTGCGCCCAGCGGGTTGAGAATGCGCGTCAGCGAGTGAATCGGCGAGCGCAGGCCGAGGATATTGCGCAGGTCGATCATCCGTTGCAGTTGCGGCATCCAGTCGCCCAGCGGGATAAACGCCAACTGTTGTCTATCCAGTGCCTGTGCGACTTCGTCCCAGCTACGGCACAGCGGAATCTGCAGCGGTTCGAGCAATTGCTCCGTGTACATGCGCCCGGCCGTATGGGCGCCGCCGCCGTGCAGGAGGATGCGCACGCCGCTATTGGCCAGGGCTTTGGCCGCGAGCAAGAACCAGGGTAGATGGCGCTTCTTGCCGGCATAGCTCGGCCAGTCGAGGTCGATCTGAATCGCCGGTGTGCGCAGGCGCTCGCGCACCGCTTCGGCAAAACCGGCCATTTCCTCGGCGCTTTCTTCCTTATGCCTGAGCAGCATCAAAAAGGCGCCCAACTGGGTCTCTTCGACTTTGCCATCGAGCAGCATGCCCATGGCCTCGCGGGCTTCCTCGCGAGTCAGATTGCGCGCGCCGCGCTTGCCTTTGCCGAGGATGCGCACGAATTGGGCGAAAGGGTGTTCTGCAGGGGTTACGAGGTTCATAGGCAATTCGTCGGTTTGGGCAGGCCGGCCAGCTTGGCTGCGAGTTTGGCGGGAGTGCCTTTGAATAAACGGTTGAGGTTGAGGCTATTGCCTTTTTCCGGGCCGAGTTTAAGCGCTGCATATTTGACCAGCGGACGGTTGGCCGGCGATAGCTGGAATTCGTCGTAAAACGCGCGCAACAGCAGCAGCACTTCCCAGTGTTCGGCGCTGAGCTGCAGCTGCTCCTGCTGCGCGAGCGCTTCGGCGACCGGCTGCGACCAGTCGGCAAGGTTCTTCAGGTAGCCGTCCTGATCCAATTCGATAAGCCGGCCGTCGACGGTCAGTGCGTTCATAGCCAGCTGTTGACCTTGTCGTAACGGCAACTGAGCGCGACGAAGGCTGGATAGTCGATACGCTGAACCCGTCCCGGGCTTTCCAGGGCGCGCGCCTGAAGGTCCTCGTCGAGGGCGAACAGCTCGGTGCCTCTGGGCAACTGTTCCAGGGCTTGGTATGGCGCCGTGCCGGCCTGCAGGGCGTATACCGCATCGCCACAGAGCAGCACGCCGTCGCCTGCGCCCAGCAGGCGCAGGCAGCTATTCAGGCGTGTATCGCCGAAGGGCGAGTGGGAAAGTACGTGCAGAGTCGCCATCAGAGGGTGATCACCTGGTCATAACGGTCGATAAGCGCGGGCAGATCGGTGTCCGCCAGCACGGCGGCATCGAGGATCAGCGTCTGGCCGTCGAGGCCGCGTTCCCGCAGGCTATGTGCCGACGCATACAAGGCTTCCACGCCGAACATGGGCAAGGCCTGTAGGTTCGCGCTCAGGTCTTTTTGTTGCAGGTTGGGCGGTTTTTGCCCCGGTGCGAGTTGCCATACGCCGTCGTCGAGAAATAACAGGCCGATCGGCAGATCGAAGGCGCCGCCGGCCAGGGCGATATCCAGGGCTTCACGGGCGCCGGGGCCACTCCAGGGCGCTTGGCGGCTGATAATCAGCAGCGACTGGCTCATATCATGGCCCTCCGAAACAAATCAGGCGATCGGCATGTTGAGTCGCCTCGTGCAATTGCCCCAGTCCGGACAGCTCCCAGGGCGCTTCGAGGTTGGCCGCCGGGCGGTCGTAGCGCTGCGCTTCTTCTTTATTCAATACGCCGCGCCGCAATGCCGCGGCGATGCACACCACGGCGTCCAGTGCATGCTCGCGTACGAAGGAGCGCCATTCGGCGCTCAAATCGGGTTCGTCCTGGGCCGTTACCACATTGCTGGCGGCGCTGTGCACGCCATCCTGATAGAAGAACAGCCGCACGATCTCATGGCCGTCAGCCAGCGCCGCCTGGGCGAAGCGCAAGGCCCTGCGGGAGGAGGGCACGTGGGCGGGGGAGAACAAGGCGATGGCGAATTTCATGGCGAGGCCGATCAAAGGAAACTGCGGCAATGATACGGCTTGAGCGGCCAATATGTGCATTGCAGACATGAAAAAGCCCGCCGAAGCGGGCTCGATCAAAACGTCCGACGATCAGTCGTCGCCGCCCATGATGCCGAAAATCTGCAGCAGGCTGACGAACAGGTTGTAGATCGATACATACAGGCTGATGGTCGCCATGATGTAGTTGCGCTCGCCGCCATGGATGATCGCGCTGGTCTGGAACAGGATGCAGGCCGAAGAGAACAGCACGAAACCGGCGCTGATCGCCAGTTGCAGGCCGCTGATCTGGAAGAAGAAGCCAGCCAGCATGGCGCCGATCAACACGAAGAACCCGGCGGTGATGAAGCCGCTGAGGAAGCTCATGTCCTTGCGGGTGGTCAGCACATAGGCCGACAGACCGCAGAACACCAAGGCCGTCATGGCGAATGCCGAACTGACCACTTCCGCGCCGTTGGCCAAGCCCATGTAGCGGTTGAGGATAGGGCCCAGGGTATAACCCATGAAACCGGTCAGAGCCAAGGTGGAGACCAGGCCCCAGGATGAGTTGCGCAGCTTGGCGGTGAGGAAGAACAGGCCGTAGAAGCCGATCAGCACCACGAAGACGTTCGGGTAGGGCACATTGGCGCGTTGCGCGAGGAACGCCACCAGACCGCTGAAAGCCAGGGTGATAGCGAGTAGGCCGTAGGTGTTGCGCAGAACGCGGCTGACTTCTTGCTGTTCGACCTGCGCATGATCGAGTGCGTAATTTTGTTCGTGCATGGCGACGCTCCTGTAGTGGCGGATGGTTCCGTGACCAGAGTCGGAGTCGATGATAACAGAGCCTTAGGTTGTGCCAAGTCAGAGAGTTTGACAGTGTGTTGCGTTCGGGTAAGATTGCCGCCCGCACTTACGCCGGAAGCGTGGCAGAGCGGTTGAATGCAACGGTCTTGAAAACCGTCGAAGGGGAAACTCTTCCGTGAGTTCGAATCTCACCGCTTCCGCCATCTTTTCGTCAGAGCAGCAATTTATCGTGCAGTCATTGCTGTTTGATTGGTGCTTGCTATCTGACGTTTATGCGCCAAGCTAGGTTTGGCCCTGTCTTGTCGCAAGGTCGCCAACCGTCCACAAGACCGCTGCAAACAGCGGCTGACGCAGAACGAGGTGTCGCTTGATTAGGGTGCTGGTGGTCGATGACCATGATCTGGTTCGTACAGGCATCACGCGCATGCTGGCCGATATCGATGGCTTGCAGGTCGTCGGGCAGGCCGAGTCCGGCGAAGAAGCGCTGAAGAAAACCCGCGAGTTGAAGCCCGACGTTGTCCTGATGGACGTCAAGATGCCTGGCATCGGTGGCCTCGAGGCGACGCGCAAACTGATGCGCAGCCATCCTGATTTGAAAGTCGTCGCCGTTACCGCCTGTGAAGAGGATCCTTTTCCCACCCGCTTGCTGCAAGCCGGGGCGGCCGGTTATATGACCAAAGGCGCGGCCTTGACCGAGATGGTGCAGGCCATCCGTCTGGTCTTCGCCGGGCAGCGCTACATCAGTCCGCAGATTGCGCAGCAGCTCGCACTGAAGTCGTTCCAGCCGCAGAGCAATAACTCGCCGTTCGACCTGCTATCCGAGCGTGAGATTCAGATCGCCCTGATGATCGCCGGTTGCCAGAAGGTGCAAAGCATCTCCGACAAACTGTGCCTGTCGCCGAAAACCGTCAACACCTACCGTTATCGCATCTTCGAGAAGCTTTCGATCAGCAGCGACGTGGAGCTGGCGCTGTTAGCGGTGCGCCATGGCATGATCGATGCCAGTAGCTGAAACCGCCACGACCTTCGACCCAAGCGCTTTCCTCGCCACGTGCAGCGCACGCCCGGGCGTTTACCGCATGTTCGATGCGGGCGCCAAATTGCTCTATGTCGGCAAAGCCAAGAATCTGAAAAAGCGCCTGGCCAGCTACTTCCGCAAGACCGGCCTGGCGCCTAAGACGGCAGCGTTGGTCGGCAAGATCGCCCAGATAGAAACCACTATCACCGCCAATGAAACCGAAGCGCTGCTGCTCGAGCAGACGCTGATCAAGGAGTGGCGGCCGCCCTACAACATCCTGCTGCGCGACGACAAATCCTATCCCTACGTGTTCTTGTCGGATGGCCAATACCCGCGCCTGAGCATTCATCGTGGGGCAAAGCAGCAAAAGGGACGCTATTTCGGGCCTTATCCCAGTGCCGGAGCCATCCGCGAAAGCCTCAACCTGCTGCAAAAAGCCTTTCTGGTGCGCCAGTGCGAAGACAGCTTCTTCAAGAATCGCACGCGCCCTTGCCTGCAATATCAGATCAAACGCTGCAAAGGACCATGCGTCGGTCTGGTCGAGCCGGTGGAATATGCCGAGGACGTGCGTCATGCGGTGATGTTTC
>CBIHQF010000353.1:0-4821 GCA_966211665.1 uncultured Pseudomonas sp.
GCTTTTTCGCCTGTTTTTGCGGGGCCGCCATCGGTATTGCGCTGGCTGCCTCGCCTACGTTTTTCAACGGCCTGCGAAGGCGCGGTCAAACCGGTTTGCGCGCGACTATGACCTGACTCTTGGGCATCAGGCGATCCAACTGCTGTTTGATCGGCGAGAACTCGGGCATCTGGATAAGCCGGTGCCACAGGTGCGCCCAGTCGTCGAGCAAAGGCGTGTAGGGCGGGTGCACCACATCATGGGTCTCGCCCGAGCGCTGCTCGCCGGAGGCCTTGAGCTGCGCCCAATAGATCAGCATCCACAGGCTCCAGTAAAAGCCGTAGGACGCGCGCCGTTCGATCACCAGCCCGGCGTCCTCGACCAAGCGGCCGAACGCCTCGCGCTCGAACACATGGATATGGTTGGGCGGCTGGAAATAATGCGCCGGCGCGCAACTCGCCTGGATGTGCTCGCCGACCGGATCGGGCACCGCCAGCAGGTAGAGCGCGCCGGGGCGGCCGACCCGCACCAGTTCGCCGAGTACCGCCGCCGGGTCCTCGACATGTTCGAGCACTTCGAGGGCGATCACCCGGGTCACGTACTCATCGGCCAGCGGCAACGGGCTGCTGTCCGAGACCAGGCCTTCGACGGCGCGAGCCGGGGTCCGCGTGAGTTTCTCGCGCAGCGCCTCGACCTTCTCCGCGACCACATCGCTGAACACCACGTGGGCGCCGCGGTTGGCGCTGAACAGGGTGGCGCCGCCGGCACCGCAGCCGACATCCAGCACCACGTCCCGGGCGTCGATCGCGAAGCCGGAAAACAGCTCGTCGCTGGCATTGAGAAACCAGCCGCTCTGCACTGCATCGATCAAGCCACAATCGCGCGAGTCGATATACCCCGGCGCGGCCACCGCCGGCAGCGCTGCCCCTTGCGCAGGCTGGGTCAGGCGGTTCCACCAGTCGCTCAAGCGCCTCATGCGTAAACCCTCTGCTCGAACTGCAGAAAAGTCGACAAGGTCTGCATCGCCGCTTCCCGCGAGCAATGCTCGCGCATGCGCACGATGGCGTTGCGCGACAGCTGCCGGTAGCGTTCAGGCTCGTTCTTCACGCATGCGTAAGCGGCCAGGTAGGCGGCTTTCAGCGATGCCCAGTCGATCTGGTGGCGTTGCGTTCGATAAGCCAGGCGCGGGTCGTGGGACCAGGCGCTGGCATCCAGCCAGCTATCGACGACGAACCCCACCTGCTCGTCGATATAGTCGGCCATCGCCGAGTGGCGGGGCGCGATCGCCGGTTTGCCGCAAGACAGGAACTCCATCAACGGCAGGCACTGGCCTTCGCCATGGGAGGCGTTGACGACAAAAGCGCTGGCGCGGATCAACGCATCGAACTCGCCGCCATCGAGGTAGCCGTGCAGCAGCACGATGCGGCACTTGAAGCGCGGCATGCGCGCCATCCAGATCAGCATGTCGTGCATCGCCGAGAGGTATTCGTTATGCCCGAGCTTGAACACCAAGGTGGCATCGGGCGTGTCGCGAAAGGCCGCGCAAAAAGCCGTGAGCATGTCGGCCCAGTTCTTACGGCCGTCGTATGGGTTGAACAGCGCGGTGAATATCACCCCGGATAGCCTCAGCTGCGAATCGCATGGCAGCCACTCGGGCATCAGCGGCGTCACGCCCGTGGCGGGCGGTTGTTTGGGCTCCACGGTATTGTGCGGTTCCAGGCGCTTGCCCGGATCCTCGCGCACCAGTTCGAACACCGGTGCCGGCAGGACGTTCGGCAGAAAGGGCAAATGCCGGCCGAGCGCCTTGCGGTACCACTCGCCCAGGTAACGCCGGGTAACGCGATAGCGCGATTGCTGGCGGAGGGTCGATGGCGCTACGGCGACCGGAGCCGGCTGCTGCTGATTGGTCGCGCGCTCGTGCTCGCGAATCGCCTGCACCACCCTGGCGGTGGCGTTCTGGCCGAAAATATAGGGGCTCAACGCCGGGTCGTGGCTATCGACCACCACCCCACTGCGCACCTTCAACAGCACCGGTTTAGCCAGCGGCAGCTTCATCGGCTGCCGCCTGATCGCCGCGAACTTGTCCCATACCGGCGAAGGAATGGCGACGATCGGATAGCCCGCGCCCATCTCCTTGCGCACCGCATGCACGGTCAGCTGCGAGTGGGTGATCGCCACCCCGCATTTGCCCAGGACATAACGCCAATCCTGGCGCAGATCGTCGAGCCAGTGTTCGTTGGGGATGCTGTCGAACTCCCAGGCGAACACCGGAATGGTCGGGCAACGCAAATCGACCGGGGTTTTCTGCGGTGGCGAAAAGGAGAAAAACACGCAACGCAGGCCCAGCGCGCAGGCCTCGTCGTAGAGCCGGTCGACTTCCAGTTCCGGATGCTCGACGAATTGCACCTCGCCGAGCATCTGCAACACCGGCAGGAAGTCGCGCAGTACGAAGTAATAACTGTATTCCGGTGCGCCCATGCTGGTGGCGATGTGCGCGGCGGTGACTTGCGAATAAACCAGAATCTTCATGACATGACGCTCGCATCCTGCTGAATGAGACTCGGCCACTGGCCCTGTGGCGCCTCGCTGCGTCGCAGGAGATCGCCGACGAAACCGGCCAATGGCTTGGCCACCACGTCTATCGAGGCGAACGCCTGCATGGCTTGCGCGGCATGCCCGGACATCTCGAGATAACGCTCGGGATCGCCGCGGGCGATCAGGTAGCTGGCCTTGAAGGCTTCCAACAGCGATTGCCAGTTGAGGCGGTGGCGGTGGGTGGCGAATACGCCAGTGGGGTCATGGGGCCAACAGAAGGGTTCCAGCGCGGTCTGCAGCAGAAACGCCATGTCCTCGGTGACGTAATCGGCCATCGCCGTGTGCACCGGCGCGATCGCCGGTTTGCCCGAACTGAAGAACTCCATCAGCGGTAGACACAAGCCCTCGCCGGAGGAGGCGTTGACGTAATAGGTCGAAGCCTCGATCAGCTCGCGGTATTGCGCGTCGTCGAGAAAACCGTGCAACACGATCACCCGGCAGCGGAACGGCGCCAGGCGCGACAACAGCGTGATCAACACGATCCGGTAAAACTCCAGGTCGTGGTGGGTCATTTTGACGATCAGAGTGGCGTCATCGTTGTGCTTGAACGCCCAGCAGAACGCGGTGATCACCTCGACCCAGTTCTTGCGGCTATCGGCCGGATTCAACACGGTCGTGTAAACCACGCCGTCGACCGCGATAGGCTGCAGCGGCGCTTCGGTGGTGGCTCGCGCCTCAGGCTCTTGCGGTGCGCCAGCGGGTGACGCGCTGGCCGGAGCCAGCGGCTGACGCACCTCGCGCCACCAACTGCGCAACAAGGCTTTACTCAGTTGCCAGGTTTCGGCGAAGCGCACGCTTGCCGGTGGTTGCGCTTGCGACCCGGCATGAGCCGACGATTCAGGCGGCGCTTCGCCCGGTTTACGCACCAGCCCATCCGCCGATAACCCCAGGATCGGGCTGTCGATGACCACCCCAGCGAACGGGAATTGCCGCCCGCCCAGGTGCAGCGGCAAGCGCTGTGGCACGCGCCCGGCACCATAGCGATCCCAGACCGGCGCCGGCAGGGCGATCACCGGAAAGCCGTCGGGCGTATTGCTTTCCACCAGCCGGGCGGCTTCGCGGCTGGTGCACACCACGCCCTGCAGATTGGCGAAGGTATAGCGCCAATCGTTCTGCGGATTATCGTCCCAGACAATCGACGGCAGGCTATCGAACTCCCAGGCGAACACCACCACGGTCGGGCAGCTGAGCCCCAACGGGACTTGATGGGGCGGGCTGAAACTGAAGAAAACCACTTCTTCGCCGGCGGCC
The DNA here is from genome assembly GCA_966211665.1 of uncultured Pseudomonas sp. Lineage (GTDB taxonomy): Bacteria > Pseudomonadota > Gammaproteobacteria > Pseudomonadales > Pseudomonadaceae > Aquipseudomonas. The sequence continues at coordinate 3,826 of CBIHQF010000353.1, forward strand.
CTGTAGCACTCGCAGAGCGTTTCGATTTGCCCGGTACTTTCGACGATATGCACGCGGCCGAGACGTTCGAGTGCCGGAACGAAGTCCCTCATCAGGAAGAAATAGCTGTATTCCGGTTTACCAAGGGAGCCTTGAATGCTGGCCTGATCGATTTTCGATCCCACGAGAATGATCATATTCCGAGATAACCCCCCTCTCCGAACCGAGCAACCCTGCTCGGTAAGCGCAATTAGTCGTTATTGCTCTACAGCAGAGAAAGAGCAGGGCAAGCTGGTCGGCGGCACAGTTCCCTGTGCGGGAAAACTTCGCTCTACGGACCCTTTCCCGGCCGCCGGCGCCAGTTCCCGGTTATTGACCGCGGGCATTCCGACAAAGTTTCGTCGGCACCCCATCGCCATGAAATCTTCGATCGATCGCTCCTCAACGCCAACCGCGGCCATACTTTCCAGCGCGCCAAGGCACATAGGCAGCCAAGCGCCAGGCGGTCGCAACCTAAACGAGGATTGCTCTGTCAAAGCTGTGCCGTTCGATCACCGTTTCGTTTGCTTAGAAGGAGCTTCACCATGACCCTACTACGCCTGTTCAGCCTCAGTGCATTACTCAGTTTCGCCGCCAGCGCTTCGGCCACCAGCTTCGTGGTGACCACCGATGCGGTCGTGGGCGCCGTCCGCGCCACCACCGATGCCAGCATCGATGTGTCCTCATCGCTGAGCGATGACAAAATCGTGCTCGCCGCGCGCGACGACGCGGCCAGTTTTATCGCCAGCGCCGGGGATATCCGTGGCGTGCGCTTACAGGCGGCGTTGCAGCATATTCGCCAGCGGGCACCGCACTTGATCGCCGACGACATGCAACTGGCGCAAGCGATCCTCAGTCGTTGATGGGCCTGCCGCTGGGCGAGGTCTTCGGGTCCTGGCGGCACCCACTTAATCCCACGCGATGCTCCGGCGCCTTCCCTGGGCACCCTTTCGCAAGGCTATATCCCAGTTTTGTGTT
>CBIHQF010000354.1:0-4818 GCA_966211665.1 uncultured Pseudomonas sp.
CCGGCGGTCACCTTGGAGGACTGCGCACCGAGCAGCAGCGCGTTGCCGATAAAGCCCCACTTCGCTTTGATTTTCATGTTCGCTCCAGAAACAGCGAGGCCGGCGATGTGCCGGCCTCGAGTGGTCTATCGGTTGGTTCAGGCGGTCGGGAACTGGCCCTTGACCAGCGCCTCGCGACGGCGCACACCGAGGCCCAGGCGCTCTTCGACGAGCAGGGCGCGCTCGTTCTTGATGAACTGATCGTTGATCAGGCCCATCTTGAACAGGAACGACATGCGGTCGAATAGGATCGCTGCGCGCGCGAAGTTGGCGACCAGGAACTCGCCGCCGGTGGTGGCATCGCCCTCGTCCATGCTGTCAGAGGTGATGACCGGGCGACCCCAGAGCACAGGCGTTACCAGGCCCTGAAGGTTGGCGAACAGGTAACGGTTCTGGCCGTCCTTCTCGAGCTCGATGTTCATCCAGTCGAGCTCGGTCATGACCAGCCCGTCGGCCGAGAGCTTAGACTGCTTGCGCACCTGGTAGATGCCGCGACGCAGGATGTCGATTGCGGTGTCGCCGGCCTTGGTCAGCGTGGCATCGTAGGTGGTGGCCTGGGTCATGAGGCCGTTCAGGTTCTCGCCGGTACCGTCGCCCTTCAGGATCTGCGCTTCTTCCTCGAGCTTGAGGTCGTAACGCAGCAGCTCCTGGATGTAGCCGAACAGCTGCGGGACGTCATCCAGCGCTTCATCCGTCACCGGCATCCACACGGCGATCTTTTTGATCCGGTCGGTGACCGTCTCGAAAGTGACATTGCTGGTGGGCTTGAGCGCGCCCTCCGCTACCGTCCCGGCACCGCGGGTGTGCAGCAGTTCCTTGAAGTAGCTGTAACTCTGGCCGCTGACCGGAATGGCGGTGAGCAGGTCGCGGATGCGCAGCTCTTGGCGGAGACCGGGCTGGATGGTGGGGTCGTAGTTCGGCACCACGAGGCCAGCGCTGGTGACCTTGGTTTCCTTCATGGATGCCAGGTCGGACTTGGTCACTTCGATCTGGGCGAGGCCGGTCTTCTGGCGATCCTTATAGCTGTCGTCGCCCTTGACCATGTCGATAAACGACTTGCCCTCGCCCGGCTGGCCGCGCAGACGGACGCCCTTCTGCTCGAGGTCCTGCACCTGGTCGATGACCTTCTGCAGCTCGCCCTTCTGGGTTTCGATCTGCTTTTTCAGGTCGCCGGTGACGGTGTTGCCCTTCTCGACCTCGGCGATGGCCGCGTCGTACTTCTTTTGCAGGCCATCAAAACCGCTCTTCAATTGCAGTTCGAGGGATTCTTTCAGCTCTTTCACTTCGCTCATGGCGATACTCCGAAATGGTGGGTGAACAGGTTGGAAATGCTTTTCAGCTCATCCACGATCGCCGTGGCCTCGCTGCCGCCGTCACGGCGCAGCGCGGGATAGCCGAGCGAAGCGACGGCTGCCGCTTCTTTTTGCGAGAGCCCCATGCGTTCGCGCAGGGCGTTCTCGAACAGCCGGATGTCCGACTTGACGCTAAGCACCTGGGCTTCGGGATTCATGCCGAAGGGCACGAACGACGCCTCCCAGAGCTCAGCGGATTTGATGACGCGCACGTTGCGCCCGGCGCGCTGCTGGTGGTCCGCCTCCAGGGTGTTGAAGCCGATGGACATGCTGTCCAGCGAGCCGTCCTTCATCAGCTCGTAGGCGTCCCGCGCGTAGCTGACGGCGAGGTTTACCCGGCCCTTGAGGTAGAGCCCGTGCTCGTCCTGGCTAAATTCCGATGTGCCAACGAGGCGGGTCAGGTCGTGGTACAGGGCCAGTTTCAAGCGGCCGTTGCGCGCGGTTTTGACGCTGGTGAAGGCGCCCTTGAGGATAACGTCGTCGCCCAGGTCGACGTTGTCGAACACCGCGGCGTAGCCCTCGAAGTTGCCGGAATCGTCGGCGGCTTTCACCTCGAAGGGGCAATCAAGTTTGCTGAGCATTGGTCTGTATCTCCCAACGGGTGACCCGGTTGTATTCATCGCCGGCGAGCGGCGGCTCGTTTTCTTTGGCACGCACCTGGTTGATCGAAAGCCAACCCGAGCCGCCCGAGCCCCCGAGTGCTGCGGTGTAATAGGCGGCGCGACCGGCGCTATCCGCGCGCAGCAGGCCTTCCACTACGAACTCGACAAAACGTCCGGATGAGCGAAAGAGCTTGTCGTTGAACTCATCCTCAACCACATCGATGTAGGGCTTCAGGCCAAAGGTGACGAAGCCGATCAGCTGTTGCTCGAGGTTGGAGCCCATGATCGACGTCTTGCCGGCGCGGTTGGCCAGCCAGAGCGGCACGCCGTAGATACCGGCCAGGGCTTCTTCCTGGAACTGCTGGGACTCGATGAACTGGGCGTCTTTCTGGCTGAGGCCCGCAGGCACGATCTTCGGGTTGCCCTGCAGGATGGCCATCTTGCCGATGTCGTCCGAGTCGGCTTTGCGCACATCCGGAAACTTGGCGAGGATCTGCTTTTGCTGCGCATCGGTCAGGAACTGCTCGTAGATGACGTAGCCGCCGGTGAAGCCGCCCTTGCGCATGAAGCGTGACGACCACTGCTGCCCCGCCTTGGCCAGGCCCATGGTTTCGGCTTGGTACTCGATGGGCGACATCCCGACGATGCCGTCCAGACTGAACACTTTGAAGTGCAGCATGTTCTCCGGCGATACCGGAAAACGCGCGGCGCCCTTGGGCTGGACCCAATAGATCAGCTCACCGTCGGTATCGATCGTCACTGAATCGATGTCCAGCGGGACCAGGCCGATGGGGTCGCCGTTGCGGTTGCGCTCGATCAGCGCGAAGGCGTTACCACGCAGCGCCATGTTCACGACGACGAACTTGAGAAAGTTGAGCATCGTCATGTAGGGGTTGGGCTTGCGCAGGAGCTTCTGCGCCCGGTCCGTCCGGCTGACCAGCGCGCGTTCGCCATCGCCATCTTCGTATAGCTTGAGCGGCAATCCGCTCAGCGACTCGGACAGGATCTTCACGCATGACCAGACCATGCTGATCGACAGCGCCACGTCGGTGGTGACGCGCACGCCGGCCTTGGTGGCCTTGCCACCCACCTCCAGGTCGACCTCGACATAGTCGCCCGTCGCCGGGTCGGTGTAGCCGAACATGCGCCAAGTGCGGGGGTTGTACCAACGATATGCCATGGTCAGCCTATGAGTCCGAAGAAGCCTCCGTTGAGGTAGTCATCCATCCCGCCAAGCGCGGCCGGGTTGGTTGCCATCAAGGAAACTGCGTTGAAAAGCGCCATGAGCGGGTCGATCTTCGCCGTCCCGCTGGCCTGCTTGGTGATGAGGATCGAGTTGGCCCGCGGCTCGACCTTCGCGGTGCTGCAGCACCAGTCCATGAGTGGCTGCGCGGCGGGATGCAAGCCGCCCTCGGCAAGCTTGCGCTCGGTGGTCTTGATCGCCCCGCCCATCCGCCAGCCCTGGCTCACGCCGACGACCTTCTCCGGATCGATACCCATGCCGACCAGCGCTTCGAGAATCGCGCCAATACCCGCGGGGTCGAGCCCTGCCTCGTGCAGCAGCCCGGCCTGATCGATCTGGAACACGATCGACGCGACCTCTGCTACGTCTTCGCCAATGTGCTCGACCAGCACCAGGTCGCCCACGTTGGCGAAGTCATGAAGCCTGGGCGCGATCTCTTTGCGCCGTTGCAGCACGGACGGGTGCGCCCACGCCCGGCACCACGCCAGCCAGCGCCGGGTTTCGCGTTCGCGGCCGACCACGGCGAGGCCCAGCAGGTCGTCGAGGCCACCGCCATCGATCCCGACCGTTACAACTTCGCATCGCTCGAGGATGCTGTTCAGCGTGATGTCCGCCCGCGCGGTGGCTTCCCAATACTCGGCACCGGCCCAGTTATCGGAACGCAGCGCCAGGCCGATCTCGACATTCAGGTGCTTTGCCAGGAACTGCTGGAAGCTACCATCAGTGTTCTGCTGGTTACGCCGCAGCTGGTCCTCCAGCCATTCCCGGCTCACCGAGCGCCCCAGGTTGGGGTTGGTGATGTGGAAGTTCTCCGGCAGCAGGTAGGCCTTGCTGGCCAGCATCGCGGGCGGGAATTCGTAAAGGATGCCCAGCGAACGCGGATCTTTGATCTTCCCGTCGCGCACGCCGCGGTGGTACAGCAGCTTTTCCCTGAACACCCCGGCGGGCGGCTCATCGCTCTGGGTGGTGAGGAAGATCACCCAGCCCTCGGGCCGTGACACCTGCCCACCCAGGGCTTCCATCAGCATGGCCGCTGCGTTGGCCTTTTTGCCCAGCAGCCAGAGTTCGTCGACGAGGATCCGCCCGGCCTTCTTGCCGGACACGGTGTCGGTATCGGCGGCGACTACCTTCAGGCTTGCTTTGGTCACCCGGTGGGTGATGGTGCGGACATGGTCTTGGACGTGGAACAGTGCGGCCAACTCGGGATCCGCGCGGATCATCCCGGCGGCGGGCTTGAAGCTGTTGTCGGCTACTTCCTTGGTCGGTGCAAGGATCAGGTGTTCTTCATCCTCCCGCCAGCAGAGGATCACAGCGGTGATCATGATTGCCGCGGCGACGGTCGACTTGGTGTTCTTCTTGCTGATCAGCATCATGTATTCGCGGATCAGCTGTTGCCCGGTCTCGGCATCGTAGGCGCCGAACACTGCGGCGACGAAGTCGAACACCCACTGGTCGCTGCACTCGCCAAAGGTGGGCTTGCCGGGTAGGTCGACGACGCGCAGTTCCTTGAAGATGCTCAGCGCCTGCTCGGCCTGGGCCGGGTAGATCGGCGCCGGGATGATGCTTTGCCCGGCCACGAGCC
>CBIHQF010000355.1:0-4816 GCA_966211665.1 uncultured Pseudomonas sp.
TGCCTCGGCTCGTGCTTCCTGCTTCGCTCTACCTCCTGCATCCATGCAGTCGTCGGCTACGTTTTTCAACGGCCTGCTAAAGCTCGACCGGCACCAGGCGCAACCGGGGCGATTTCTCGATCCGGCTGCGGGTGGCGATAAGGCGGCGGTCCAGGTCGCCCTTGAGCGTTTCGAATAAATCCAGGGTGAAAACCCGGTTGCCGATAAACCACGAGTGATTCGGGTTGCCGAGAAAACCCTGGGGCTGATCGCTCCGCTGTAGGGCCGGGTCGAGCAACAAGGCCTGGTGATAAGCCGTGCAATCGATATCCACCGCCTTGATCGGCGCGGGCATCGCTAACCCGATGCGGCCCGCGCGCGGTGCGACCCCGACGCGTTTGACATTGGATAATTTCAGCATGCTGTCGCCAAGGCTGAAGTAGTTGGTCAGGCGGGTGCAGTGCCGGTACAGCGAGTCGCTGCTGGCATGGCCCGCACTGAGCGAGGCGGCGGAGACGTCTGCGCCGATCAGACACAGTTGGCTGATCATCCAGCTGTTGTCGGCCAGCCGTGCATCGTCGGCGTCATCGAAGGCTTCACGTACCACATAGGCACCCATGGAGTGAGCGATTATGTGGGTGTTCACCGCGCAATCGTGGGTTTGCCTGGCGGCCAGCAGGGCAATCAGATCGGTGACCAGGCGCATCGCCGAGCGTTTGGCATCGTGGCGGTCCTCCAGATAGCCGATCGTACGTTTGTCGCTGGGCCAGTCGAACGAAACCATCGCACCTTTCCAGCCGATGCCCTTGAGGTCGGCCTCGAGGCGGCGGTGGCGCGCCAATACCACGTCGGCGCTGTTGTTGTAGCCGTGTACGTACACCAGGATGTCGCCGCGCGCGGCACCGGTGCGCTCGTCGGTGCCCCAGATCGCCTCGTCCAATAACCGCTGCACCCATGCATTGGTCCAGACGGCACCCGTGCGGCCATGGCTGGGCCGAGGTTCCTGCGCATCGTCGGGCACCAAGAGCATGCGCGAGGGGCCGGGTTCGGCGTTGAAAACGCCTCGCCTGACTTGGCGGGCGCTTACAACGAAGTCGTTCATGTCATTTCCTCCTGCTGGTTTGCGGTCGATCGACACGGTCTGCGCAGTGGATGGGCGGAAGATCACGAAGAGGAAGGGGAGCAGGTTTCCTTGCCCTTGGATGGCTGGTCGTCGAGCCCACGTCAGCACAGCTGGCTTTATGTGTGACAACTTCGGGCCGGGGTCGGTTGCCGTTTCGTCGCGCCCCGAACGTATGGAGGCGGTCGCTGTAAGCGGGAGCTTGACCGTTCAGCTTTCTGGGCGAGGTAGCTGCCGGGGCAGGGCGTCGGCACCGCGCCGGTCAAGGGCATTATCGAGAGCTACGGCGGCAACCGTTGCTGCAGCATGGATGCCCGTCTGCGCCATGCCCCTTAAGGCACTGAAGCACCAAGTGACTACACTGCTACGTTATAAGAAAAAGCCGCCGACCGGCCGCTAACGGAGACCTCATTTCATGCATCTGAACCGGGCGTTAAGCATTCTGGTCGCCATTCTGCTTGCATGTCTGAGTCTAAGGGCTTTGGCGCAACCAGAGCCGATTGAGGTAACTCCAGCGTCAGAAATCCAGGCCCATTTCCAGTTCTGGGAGGACGCTACAGGTGAGGTCTCGATCGATCAGGTGGCTAGCCTGCCCGATGAGCATTGGGCGCTTGCGCCCGATGGTAATGCCACCTTCGGCCTCACGCAGTCGGCCTACTGGCTACGCTTTGTAATCAGAAATCAGACGCCGCTCAATCTGCAGCTGATTGCCGAACTGGGCTATTCCCAGTTGGACGACGTGGCTTTCTACGTGTATGCCGAGGGCTCCCGGGTAAAAGCACTGAAAACTGGCGACAGCCGGCCTTTTTATCCACGCGACGTGGACCATCCGAGCATGTTGTTGCGTGTGCCCCTGGCTCCTGAAGAAATGAAGACCGTCTTTGTTCGGGTCGCGACGGCCGGTTCCATGGTCGTGCCGCTGCGTATTTGGCGCGAGCAGGTGTTTTTTGAAACCGTTGCCCATGAGCTGAAACTGCATTTTTTCTACTACGGCTGCATCTTCGTCATCATCCTCATCAATCTGGCGGTGTACCTGAGCCTGCGCGAGAGACTGTATCTCTACTACGCCCTTGCGCTATTTGGTTATCTGTTGTTTTTCGCCTCCATCAAAGGCTTCAGTTTCCAGCACCTCTATCCCTATGCGCCGCAACTGCATGCCAAGGCGCTGCTGGTGTCGATACCCGCCCTGGCGCTGTTTTCACTGCTTTTCTGCCGGGAGTTCCTCAACACCAAGGCCAACAGCCCGCGGCTGGATAAAGTGCTGATCGCCATGATGGTATTCGAGATGCTGTTTCTGTTCTCGGCGCCTCTACTCGACTATCACACGGGTATCCAGGTGGCGTCGTTTTCCGCACTGCTGTTCTTTTCGCTGCTGCTGGTTGCAGGTCCCGTGGTCTGGTTGGACGGCGTGCGGGCAGGGGCATTTTTTACCCTGGCCTGGGCGCCTCTGACTATCGGGGTGCTGGCAATGGCCGGCAGGGCGCTCGGGGTCTTTCCTGAGAGCTTCTTTACCGAGTACGCCATGCAGATGGGGTCTGCGCTCGAAGCCTTTATCCTGACGCTGGCTTTGGCGGATCGGCTCTATCGTGAGCGGGAAGAGAAAATCACCGCCCAGGCCGCCAGCCTGCAGGAGGCTCAGTCGCGCAATGTCGCGCAGAACCTGCTTACCGAAGCCTTGACCCATGATCCGGTTACCGGGCTACCCAACCGCAACCGTTTTGAGTGGATGGTGGATCAGCAACTGCAACAGGCCCCTCACCGTCGTTATATGGTGGGTTTGGCCCGGATCACGCGCTTGGATGAAATCAATCGCACCCTTGGCCTGGCCAGGAGTGAATGGATCATGAAGCGAGTGGCGGAGCAGATGGTGGAACTGGCCGCCGGCCTACCCTTCATTCAGGCCATTCGCGACGATCAAGGCCGGGAAGAACGGGTCTATCAGCTGTCGGGCGACTGTTTCTGCTTGTTGGTTGACATGGATAAAGCGGGCAACGATTTCTCCGCCCTCAACATCGCGCTAAGGCGGTTGGCCGAACCTATATCGCCGGACCACCTGGCGATTGAGCTGCACCCTCGCTTCGGCGCTGCCAGTTACCCGGAGCATGGTCGATCCGCCGCCGAGCTGATCCGCAACGCTCATGTCGGCATGGAAATAGCGCCCCGGGGCGGCAACGAAACCGGCATCTATTCCCCGGCGCAGGATATTTATAACGAGAGCCGACTGACGTTAATGGCGGATCTGCGCAAGGCCCTGCAGCAGGAGCAGATCATGCTTTATTACCAGCCCAAACAGGATGTCGAGACCGGGCAGATTGTTGGCGTGGAGGCCTTGATACGTTGGCACCATGATGAACGCGGGTGGGTAAGCCCGGCAGATTTCATTCCCCTGGCGGAAGAAACCGGCGTCATCACCCAACTGACCCGATGGGTCATCGGGCAGGCCACGAAAGATCTGGTGGACTTGCACAAAGACAACCGGGAGTTGACGGTCGCCATCAATATTTCGGCGCGTGATTTGGAATCCGCCGAGCTTAAGGGCGTATTGGAGTCAGCGCTTCGGCAGAGTGGACTACAGGCGGGCTCGGTAACCCTCGAAATCACCGAAACGGCAGCCATGCGCGACCCTGTCCGCAGCCTGCAGGCGCTGAATGTCCTGGCCGATCTGGGGTATCGGATATCCATCGATGATTTTGGTAGCGGCTATTCCTCGTTGTCCTATCTCAAGCAACTGCCTGCCTCGGAGTTGAAGCTGGATCGTTCATTGATTCACGATATCTGCACCAGCGAAAGCGCCGAGGTAATTGTCTCCACAGCCATTCAGATGGCGCGCAGCCTCGGTTACCGGGTGGTGGGCGAAGGCATTGAAGCCGCCGAGACAGCCGACCACCTGAAGGCAAAGGGCTGCGACTTGCTGCAGGGGTTTTGGCTGTGCACGCCCAAGCCGATCGCTGAGTTCAAACAGTGGTTGCAGAACTTCGAGGCAGAAGGGCGCTCGGCTCGTTCCTTGCCCTTATAAGTCAGGGTGTTTGCGCAAAGGCTTCTGTTAACCGAAAGCAACGGCCTCGAGCGCCGGCGTAAGGTGAAAACCGCGAAGCGTTTGCCACCACAGCAGTTGATGGGTATCGCGTTATTCAACCTGCGCACCCCGAGCTACGAACTAAGGCATGCCGCCGGCCCTGTAGGAGGGGCTTTAGCCGCTAGCTTTTGCTGTTGTTGATGCTTCTGTTCGGGTTATGCGACAAATTCATTAGCGTGGTGAATTTGAGTTTTGGTTTCGCCCCTTACGGGCGAGTCACTTTTTCCAGTCGCGGAAAAAGTAACCAAAAACGCTTGCCCCGACATCCGGCCCTGCCTGCGGCAGGGTTCGTGAACAGAATCATTGCTCCAGGGGCCCGCCGCGAAGGGCCATCCCTGGCCCATCGCGGCTCTCGCGGCATCCATGCCGCTCAACCCCTTCCGCAACGATTCTGTTCACCCTCCTGAAGGGGCGTTTGGCGTCGTCTGCATGTTTGGCGTTGTCTAACTAAAAGCAACGGCCGCGTGCCCATTTGTAGGGTGGAAAACCGCGAAGCGTTTTCCACCACCGCGATTTGATGGGTATCGCGTTGCTCAACCCATCCTACGAGTCGGAAACAGACGCCGCCGTGCTTGAGCCTATGGATATCTTGCAAGCGCGTATTCCGGTCCCGTCAGAAGGCCGAGCGCAGGTGTTGCGTA
>CBIHQF010000356.1:0-4814 GCA_966211665.1 uncultured Pseudomonas sp.
TTCGACGCTGACGCCATAGAACGAATTGAGCGCGAACGGGCTGATCTTGAAGTCCTTCACGTTCTTGCGCATCGGTTGATACACGGTGGAGTGGGCGATCGGGGTGATCGGCACTTCGCGCTTGAGGATCACCTGGGCCTGCTTGTACAGCTCGGTGCGCTCGGCCACGTCGGTGGTGCGCTTGGCGGCCTTGATCAGCTTGTCGTATTCCTCGAAGCACCACTTGGAGAAGTTGTTGCCGTTGACCGCGTCGCAGCCGTACAGGGTGCCGAGCCAGTTGTCCGGGTCACCGTTGTCGCCGCTCCAGCCGATCAGCATGGCGTCGTGTTCGCCCGCCTTGGAGCGCTTGAGGTACTCGCCCCACTCGTAGGTGACGATCTTCGCCTTGATGCCGACCTTGGCCCAATCGGCCTGGAGAATCTCGGCCATCAGCTTGGCGTTGGGGTTGTACGGACGCTGCACCGGCATGGCCCACAGGGTGATCTCGGTGCCTTCGGCGACGCCGGCTGCCTTGAGCAGTTCCTTGGCCTTTTCCGGGTTGTAGCCGGCGTCCTTGATGGCCTCGTTGTAGGACCACTGGGTCGGCGGCATGCCGTTTACCGCCAACTGACCGGCGCTCTGGAACACGGCGTCGAGGATCGCCTGCTTGTTCACCGCCATGTCCAGGGCCTGGCGTACTTCCAGTTTGTCCAGCGGCGGATGGGTGACGTTGTAGGCGATATAGCCATCGTTGAAACCCGGCTGCGACGGCATGTCGATGTTCGGGTCTTTCTGCAGGGCCTCGAGGTCGGCCGGACGCGGGAACAGGGTGACGTGGCATTCGCCGGCGCGCAGCTTCTGCATGCGCACCGAGGCGTCGGTGTTGATGGCGAAGATCAGATTGTCGATCTTCACGTCGTCGGGCTTCCAGTAATCCTTATTGCCGGTGAAGCGGATCTGCGAATCCTTCTGGTAGCGCTTGAACACGAAAGGCCCGGTGCCGATCGGCTTCTGGTTGATCTCGGCGGCGTTGCCGGCCTTGAGCAACTGGTCGGCGTATTCGGCCGACTGGATCGAGGCGAAGCTCATTGCCAGGTTCTGGATAAAGGCGGCGTCCACCTCGTTGAGGGTGAACTTGACGGTCATATCGTCGAGCTTTTCGATCTTGGCGATATTGGCGTCCATACCCATGTCGGTGAAATAGGGGAATTCGGTCGGGTAGGCCTTACGGAACGGATGCTCTTTGTCGAGCATGCGCTGGAAGGTGAACAGCACATCGTCGGCATTGAAGGTGCGGGTCGGCTTGAAGTAATCGGTGCTGTGGAACTTGACCCCGGGGCGCAGGTGGAAGGTGTAACTCAGGCCATCTTCGGCGATGTCCCATTTCTCCGCCAAGCCTGGAATGACCGCGGTGCCGCCGCGCTCGAACTGACTCAGGCGATTGAAGACGGTTTCCGCGGCGGCATCGAAGTCGGTACCCGTGGTGTACAGGCCCGGATCGAACCCTGCCGGGCTGCCTTCGGAACAGAACACCAGGTTGCTGGCGGCGTGGGCGAACGGTGTGCTGGCGATCAGCCCAGCAGCGAGCATGAACGGAATGACGGCGTGTTTGCGCATGATGGCCTCAGGTTGTTGTCATTATCGTCGAGGGCCGGCCTTATGAGCCGAGCCCGAAACAAACTATGCAGGGCCTGTGCCGAGCGCAAGTCGTCTGCTGGCGATCAGTGTAGAAGCGTGACGAGTTTGTCCGTGGATGTCGCATATTCGACACAAAGACGCTGTTTTCCTGTCCGAATAAACAGGTTTTATATCTGTCTATGAGTTTTGCTGATGGTCTGGCTCGGAACCCCGATCCGGATGCCTGACTATTTCATATATTATTGTTTTTATTGATGTTTTTTATCGGCTGCCGGCGCTGGGTGGCGCCGGGCCGTGACGTTCGCGCGACCTTATGGTGCGTACTTGGCGCGAATCAGGGCATTTGCACTTCGATCACGCCATCGGCATTGACCGTGACATGGCTGCTGCCGGCCTCTATCTCCGGCGTCGGCGCCGACTCCATCAGCGCCATGCCTTTGGCCATGCGCATCGGCATCGGCGGTTGGAAGCCGCCGCTGTTCAGGTTCAGGCTGACCAACTTATAGCCGCTGCCGCCGAGGGCTTCGGTGGTCAATTGCGCGCGCGCCTTGAAGGCATTCACCGCTTCCTCGATCAGGGCGTCTTCCTGGGTCTTGCGGGTGTTTGCGGCGAGGCTGAATTCCATGCCGGCCATTTTCAGCTCGCCCAGCAGCTCGCCGGTCAGCTTCGACAGCGCGGCGAAATCGGTGCTTTCCAGGTGGATTTCGGCGCGTTCACGCCAGGCGCTGATGCCTTCGCGTTTGTCGTCGTATACCGGGTAGCTGTGGCGGCTGCCGAGCGCCACCGAGACGCCTTTGACCGCGCGGGCCTGGCCCAGCGCCTGGTTGAGGGGCCGGGTGATCTCTGCGGCGAGTGCCGCGGGGTCGCTGTTCTGCGCTTCGCTGTAGAGGGTCACGTGCATCAGGTCGTGGTTGATCTCCTGGCTGACCTCGGCGCGCAGGGCGACCTGGTTGTAGCGCGCTTCGTCGGCCTGGGCGCTGATGCTGAGCAGGCCGGCGACGCCGATGAGGAGGGCACTGGCGAGACGGGATAATGGCTGCATGGGGGTTCCTTGTATGCGAGCTGGGGGATGATGTGTGAGGGTAGACGAAGCCATTGGAGCATCGGGGTTAACCGTCCGTTGAAAAATCTGCTTGGCCGATTCTGCGTTGAAAATGGTAAGCACGCTATGGGCATCCCGGCTGGCCTGCGGCCAGTTGCCGCAGTCGATCGGGCCTTGCCTTGGTTATACTCGCGGTGCTCGGCAAACGCGCTTTTTGGAGAGCCCATGCTCGCACCCGTGCAGCTGTTATCGGCCAGCCGACAAAATCTCTGGCGCCTCACCCTGATCCGCATCGTGGTGCTGGCCGCCCAGGCCGGCTCTGTCGGCTTGGCTTACAAGTCGGGCGCGTTGCCGCTGCCCTGGATGGAGTTGAGCCTCACCCTGGCGGTGTCGCTGGTGCTGTGCCTGGTCACGGCGCTGCGCTTGCGCGGCCCCTGGCCGGTCACCGAGCAGGAGTACGCGGCGCAGTTGGGTTGCGACCTGATCATCCACAGCCTGCTGTTGTATTTTTCCGGCGGCTCGACCAACCCTTTCGTGTCCTATTACCTGGTGCCGCTGACCATCGCCGCGGCGACCCTGCCCTGGTTCTACACCATCATCCTTTCCGGCCTGGCGCTGACCGGTTACACCGTGCTGCTGGTGTGGTCGCACCCGCTGCAATTGCCGCCCGGCTCGCGGGAAAGTCTGCTGATTTACGGCATGTGGCTGAGCTTCGCGTTGGCGGCGGGGTTGATCACTTTCTTCGTCGCCAAGATGGCCGAGGAGCTGCGCCATCAGGAGGAGCTACGCGCCGAGCGCCGCGAGGAAAATTTGCGCGACCAGCAGTTGCTGGCCGTCGCCACCCAGGCCGCTGGCGCCGCCCACGAGCTGGGCACGCCCTTGGCGACCATGAGCGTGCTGATCAAGGAACTGCGCCGTGAGCACCCGGACCCGACCCTGCAGGAAGACCTGGCGGTGCTGCAGGAACAAGTCAAGCTATGCAAGGAAACCCTTCAGCAACTGGTGCGCGCCGCCGAGGCCGAGCGGCGTCAGGCGGTGGTCGAGCAATCCTGCGTCGAGTGGCTGGAAGCCACCCTCAACCGCTGGCATTTGATGCGCCCCGAGGCCAGTTATCGCTATCAATGCCTGGGCCTGGGTGCGGCCCCGCGGATGATGCCGCCGACCGACCTGACCCAGGCGCTGCTCAACCTGCTGAACAACGCCGCCGATGCCTGTGCGGAGAATCTGGATATCCGTCTCGATTGGGATCACCAGTGGTTGCGCCTGAGCATTCGCGACTTCGGCGCCGGCGTACCCCTGGCGATCGCCGAGCAGTTGGGCCGGCCGTTCTTCACCACCAAGGGCAAGGGCTTCGGCCTTGGCTTGTTCCTCAGCCAGGCCAGCGTCACCCGTGCCGGCGGCTCGGTAAAGCTGTATAACCACGAAGAGGGCGGCACGCTCACCGAGTTGAAGCTGCCGCGTGCCTATGGGCGGGCGTGATGCGCAAGCGCACGGCGCTGGAGAACGGCAACAGACCCTAGGAGAAATCGACTATGACTGACGAAACGGAATCCTTGTTCGAAGGCGAAGAACAGCCCCACCTGTTGCTGGTCGACGACGACCCGACCTTTACCCGGGTCATGGCGCGGGCCATGAGCCGTCGCGGTCTGCGCGTGTCCACCGCTGGTTCCGCCGAGGAGGGCCTGGCGCTGGCCGAGCAGGACCTGCCGGATTACGCCGTGCTGGACCTGAAAATGGAAGGCGACTCGGGCCTGGTGCTGCTGCCGAAGTTGTTGGCGCTGGACGCCGAAATGCGTGTGGTGATCCTCACCGGCTATTCGAGCATCGCCACCGCGGTCGAGGCGATCAAACGCGGCGCCTGCAACTACCTGTGCAAACCGGCTGACGCTGACGACGTGCTCGCCGCGCTGCTGACTCAGCATGCCGATCTGGACACCCTGGTGCCGGAAAACCCGATGTCGGTGGACCGCCTGCAATGGGAGCATATCCAGCGCGTGCTGGCCGAACACGAAGGCAACATCTCCGCCACCGCCCGCGCCCTGGGCATGCACCGCCGCACCCTGCAACGCAAATTGCAGAAACGCCCGGTACGGCGCTAACAGCGCTATTGAAAACCCCGGGCGAGGCAACCCCGTAGATCCTATGTTCCTGCGCA
>CBIHQF010000357.1:0-4808 GCA_966211665.1 uncultured Pseudomonas sp.
GCCCTGTGCGTCGAGGGCAGCCTTGTGTTCAGCGTAGAAGCCCGACCCGGCGAACATCGACAGATTCATGGCATAGAGATCGTGCCGGAAGCCAGGCAAGGTAAGTTCTCCGGTTCGTACGGCGCCACCGGGCTCGTCCGCGCGTTCGAGCACCAGTACACGCCAGCCCCGCTTGCTCAGGTGGACGGCGCTGGCCAGCCCGTTGACCCCGGCACCCACAATAATCGCGTCGAACTCAGACATACCAACTCCCTCCAGATGGCGTGCATCAATATTCAACCAAGAATATGCAGACGCCAATATTTTGAACCTAAAATATCTTCATAACACCCCGGAATGGGGGATTTTCGCTCTTGCATGTCCATGCAGTTGCCGTAACTTCCTTGGCGTTATGGGGTGCTGAACGGCCAATGCCGCAGCAAAATACGTGTAGGAGACAAGCATGAGCGCGCAACAAACACTGGCCAATATGGCCCTGGCCCTCGCTGATGGCAGCATCGAAATCGTGGACCTAACCGCGCCGCTTGGCCCTGACACGCCGGTGCTATACCTGCCGCCCGACTTCGCCAAGAACACGCCCAAGTTCAAGATGCACGAGATTTCCGCCTACGACCAGAATGGCCCCTGGTGGGCCTGGGGCTGGATGGAACTGGGCGAGCATACCGGCACCCATTTCGATGCGCCCTCGCACTGGATCTCGGGAAAGGAATTGCCGGAAAACACCACCGATACCGTCCCAGTGGGCAATTTCGTTGCGCCTGTCGCCGTTATCGATTGCTCGGCCGAGGTGGCCAGTAATCCTGACTTCCTGTTGACCGCCGAGGGCGTCAAGGCCTGGGAGGCCGAGCACGGCGAGATCAAGCCAGGCACTTGGGTCGTGCTGCGCTCGGACTGGTATCACCGCAACACCAGCACCGAAACCTTCCTCAATGCGGATGAGAATGGCCCGCATACGCCAGGGCCAAGCGTGGACTGCGTGCAGTACCTGGTTGAAAAGGGTGCGCTCGGCTTTGGCAGCGAATGCGTCGGTACCGATGCCGGCAACGCTGCAAGCTTTGATCCGCCGTTCCCTGCGCATAATCTGCTGCTCGGTGTCGGCCGCTATGGCCTTGCCAGCCTGACCAACCTCGACAAGCTTCCGCCGACCGGCGCGATGCTGGTCGTGGCGCCGCTCAAGATCGTGGGCGGTACGGGCAGCCCGGTTCGCGCCTTTGCCATCGTGCCTCGCAGCTAGAAACGGAAAGTCATCATGGCGGACGCTGACTACATCATCGTTGGTAGCGGCATCAACGGGCTGGTCGCGGCCGCCATGCTGGGTAAAAAGAAAAACCGGGTGCTGGTTCTCGAGCGTGAAGCGGTCGCCGGTGGCTGCCTGCGCACCGAGGAGATCACGGTTCCCGGTTTTCGCCATGACGTCATGGCGACGACCTTCGTGCTGTTCATTACCTCGCCAGCCTATGCGGCGCTGGCTGAGGATCTGGGGCGGCACGGCCTTGAATTCTGCCACACAGATACGCCTACGGCCGTGGTACGGCCGGACAATTCAAGCCTGGTCCTGACTACGGACCGGAGCCGCAATCTGGCGGCCTTCGCGGCTGCCGATGCGGCCGATGGCCCGGCCTTCCAGCGCGAGATGGACCGCTTTGGCGGGGATATGGGCTTTGTCTTCGGCCTGCTGGGTGGCCGCTTGTGGTCGCTCGATACCTTGCGCATGATCGGCAAGGAGCTCTGGAAGCGCGGGCCACGCGGTCTTGCCAGTTTTGCCGGGGAAGCGCTGATCCCTGGCCGAGCCTATCTCGAAACGCGCTATCGCTCGGAGACCGTACGGGCCCTGTTTGCCCCCTGGGTGCTGCATTGCGGGCTCAATCCGGACAGCACCTATTCGGGCCAGATGCTCAAGGTCATTGGCTTCGCGCTCGAAGCTGCCGGGGCCCCCATCGTCAAGGGCGGCGCAGCCAATGCAGTTAACGCTTTTGCCTGCCTGATTGGCGAGCAAGGGGGAGAGATCCGAACCGGGGCTGATGTCGCCAGCATCGTCCTTGATGCCGGCGGAAGCGCTTCGGGCGTGACACTGGCGGACGGAACCCAACTAAGCGCCAAGAAGGGCGTCATCTGCTCGGTGGCGCCGGGGCAGCTTTATGACCGGTTCCTGGCGGGACAAGCAAAGCCTGCCGAAGTGGCCGAGGGCGTCGCCAATTTCCGCTACGGTAAGGGCGACATGCAGATCCACTACGCCATGCTTGAGGCGCCGCAGTGGATCGCGCCGGGTCTGGAAAAAGCAGCCCTGATCCATTTGACACCCGGCCTGGACGGGGTTTCACACGCGGCCAATGAGGCCGAGCGTGGCCTGCTGCCCGCGGTGCCGACGATCTGTGTTGGACAGCCGACGGCGCTTGATCCCAGTCGCGCGCCCGAAGGGCAGGCCATCCTGTGGCTGCAGCTGCCAGAGGCGCCGCGCCATATCAAGGGCGATGCTGCTGGTGAGATCGCCATTGGTGCGGACGGGCGCTGGACCGCTGATATCCGCGAGGCCTATGCCGACCGGGTCGACGCAATCCTGCGCCAGCACATCAGCAATTTCGATGCTGCCGTCATCAAGCGGGCCAGTTTTTCTCCTGCCGATCTTGAGGCGATGAACATCAACCTTGTTGGTGGCGATCCTTATGGCGGCTATTGCGGCATCGACCAGTTCTTTGTCTGGCGACCCTTGAAGAGCTCGGTCAACCACACTACCCATGTCCGCGGCCTTTACCACATCGGCGCGTCGAGCCATCCGGGTCCGGGCCTGGGCGGCGGATCGGGCTATCTCGTCGGCAAAGCGTTAAGTTAAGGCTCGCTGCAGCAAAGCATTTATGAGGGCCTCGCGTGGCTAAGTATCTAATCGGCTCATTGCGCCAGACCGGTGAGGGACGGCTGCCCAGCCTTGGGGAAATTGGGCTCAACCAATTCGCGCCTTATCTGATCAACCGGTTGTCCGCGAGCTATAATACCCATCTGCAAGAGGTGCTTAGGGACACGGGGCTCACGACCGCCAAGATGCGGGCGCTGTCGATCCTGACCATATCGCCGGGCCTCACGGTGAACGAATTGGCGTTTCTCGCGGTGGTGGAGCAATCGACCATGAGCCGCACGCTTGATGCCCTGGAAGAGCAGGGCTTTGTGCGCCGCCAATCCCGCAGCGACGATATGCGCGTGCGCGAGCTTCACATCACAGAGCTTGGGCGCTCGGTTTTTGCGGAAACCTGGCCGCTGCTCTACCAGCTCTATGCCGATTTGTTCGAGGGCGTCGACGCGGACGAATATGACCGCTTCATCGATACGATGCACAAGGTGCTGCGCAATATGCAGAGGCGTATAGACGGTGGTCAGGCTGCGGACGACCCCGCCGCCTGACGATCAGTTGTTGAGGCTGCGTACCGTCCCGAGTGCTCCTTCGAGCGCCTTGCCGGCTTCATCGGCCAGTGCGGCCTGCACCAGGCGGCCAAGCCAATCCCCGCCATCAGTGCGCCCGGCTAGCAGGGGCACAGCCGACAGCACCCGGTCGAACTTGGCCTCGCCACGGCTATGGGTGTCCGAATAGCCTTTGACCAGCCGGCGCGTCGCCAACACCTGGCTGGCCAGTGGGTAGTTTGTAGGCAACTGAGCCTTGGCGATATCGAGCCAGTTGGCGATATGCTCCATTTCGATGCTGTGGCGCAGCATGCCGCGGCGCATCGGCTTGAAGGCGGACAGCACATAAAGGCCCATGAACCAGAACACGGTTCCGGTGCGAACGCGGCGGCCCTTGTTGATGAAGCGGTCCATTCCATCGTAAAGGCGCTTGTTGGCGATCAACCATTTGCCCATTCGCGCTGGCATCGTCCCCACGACTTCTTCCATGCGAGGGTGCATGTATTCGGTCGTATAAACGAGTTGCTCTTCGCGGGCGCCGACTTCCTTGCGCACGCGTTCGAAGCGGCTGGCCCGAGTCTTGAGATCAGCGACGCGTACGACGTCGTCATAGGCCATGGCATTGGCGAGATATTTCGCGGCCGTATCGGAGAAGGCAAAGCCGTGCGCTGCGCCGCCAGCCTCCACATCAAGCTGGTGTAGCGCTTCAAGCCGGTCCAGATATTCGTGGCCGGAGCGTACGTCCTGCCAGTCGACCACCTGGGTCAGCCCGGCATACGCCATGGGGCGGACGTTCTCTGGTAAAGCGGCATGGAGCCGGGTCAGCAGGGCATCCAGTTCACGGTTGCCAACCGTATGCGGGGGCATGCCGGACTTGGGCTCGGCACGCCGGACCACCGGTTCGGTGTGCCCGCTCTGGGCGCGCCCGAAAGCTGCGCCGAACGCGCGCAGACTGGCTTCGACACCCTTGCCGCCTGCCCGGATGGCGTCCTCGAACGCGTTGCGTTCGAAGGGCAGAACGGACGCGCCGGCCAAGGCACCGAACATGGCAGAGGAGATCACGCTGCCGTTCTTTTCGGCGAGTTTTTGCATGTCGAAGGCGATGGTGTGCTTGGCCGCGATCCCGGCGGCGGCGACAACCACCGCAGGGTCCCCGATGCCGTCGCCCGGCACTTCCTTTTCGCCTACGGCGTAGGAGCGGTGCGTGGAGGCGATCAGCGTGGTGCGGTCAGGCGTCACAAGACCGCGCAGCATGGAGCGGCCCGCTTCCATGAACTCCGCGGCAAGGACGATATCGACATCGCCCGGCGTCGGCATCAGCGAGAGGACCGGTGTGCGTCCATCGCTGGGCTTGAGCATTTCCACATAGTAGATCGTGGCGCCGGTGCGCTGGGCCACGCCGGGCACCGAAGTGGATT
>CBIHQF010000358.1:0-4807 GCA_966211665.1 uncultured Pseudomonas sp.
TAACGCCCCTCCTTTTATGAAGAGGGCCAACGCAGGTAGTTTTTCAACAGCCTGCTGGTCACCCGCCCAGGAAATCGCCCTATGACCTTTCGCTGGCTCACCACCCTCGGCCTGATGCTCGGCCTGCATGCCGAGCCCGGCAGCGCCCGACAGTTGGAGATCGAACTCGATATCCAGCATGTCGGCGGCCAGTTGGAAGTCGCCGAACTCGAGAGCCTGCTCGCATCGCCCGATCTGACTATAGAAGCGACCTACCACCCGAAACGGCTGATTGCCGGGGTGACGGCCACGCGCCAGCGAACCATGCCGTTCGGCAGCCGACTGTTCCCGATTCCCCATCAATTGCTGCTCAAGGGCGAGCAAATCGAACGAGTGGGCCGCACCTTGCGCTTCAAGGTCACCGAGCAAGCGCCTGACCGTAAAGGTTATCGCCTGCTGGCGCTGGCCTTGGCCGTGCCGGTTACGCCGGGGCCGGGCCGGCCGCAACCGACGCTGCATATCAGCTTGCCGCCGCCACCGGAAACCGGCGGCGTGCATCAGGCGGCACTGGTCGCACGAGCGGGCACCCTCGACCTGGGCATGCGCGTGCGCCAGCATTGGAGCGATAGCGACCAGGAGCCACATCGGCAATTGCCGAGCTGTGGCGGCGATGCCATCGAAGTGGACGAGGAGCGTTACCTGTTCCGGCCGCGGCACCGCTTCGAGGGCTATCTGCGTTTTCTCGGGCCGACCGTGCAGAGCGATCCGCCGAGCAACCCGCCGCCCGGCCAGCAAAGTTTTCAATTGCATGAGCCCTACCCCGAACCGCTCGCCGGCTGGACGCTAGCGCGCAATCATCTGGTGCGGTTGACCTTGGCCAACGGCGTGGTCGACCGGGTGTCGATCTATGCGCAGCAGCAAAGCACCGGCAACTGCCTGCGCAGCCGCATGTACGAAATGTTGTTTGCCGACGGCCAACTGGTCAGCTTCGAGCGCAGCTTGTACGAAACCGCCTGCGCTGACGGCGAAGAGCCATACGCCAGCGGCCCGAGCGTTTCCGCCAGTTGGCTGGACGACGGCAGCCTCGGGCGTTTTATCTACAGCGCCGGCGACGGCTCGCCACCGCGCATCTTCGATAGCTTCAACGCCAAGCAACCGGCGGCCTGCGGTGCCAACGAAGCGCCTCCGTCCGCCGAGCAAGTGCAGGCATTGCGGGAAGAAGCGCAGCTCCTGCGCGAGGCATTTTTCCGGCCTTGAGTCTGGGCGCTAAGCAAGCGAGCCCTTGCCTGTTTAGCGCCATAGCTAAATCCCTCTGAACCATCCACCTGCATTCGCGCCCAATAAATAAGGGCCGCGGGCTATTTGCCTGTGCCCGACCGACCAACGCCATGGAGTGCAGCACGGTTTGTATTCGAAACGAAGGTGACTCATGACCCATATTCTGATCGCGGCATTCGACCGCTACGCCGAGGCCGAACAGGTAAAAAGCCAACTGACGGCAGAGGGAATTCCCAGCGAGGACATTCAGCTGTCGGCATCGCGCAATCCCGAAACCATCGACAACGAGCTGATGGATATCGCCGTTCACAAATACAACGAGGACTCGCTGGCCGACAGGATCGGCGACTTCTTCCGCTCGGTATTCGGCAGCGATGCCGACAAGCACGCGGGTCGCTACCCCGAAGCGGTGCGTCAGGGTTCCACCGTGGTCACGGTGACCCTGCACAGCAAAAAACCGATCGCCCTGGTCGAGGAAGTGATGCAGCGTAACGGCGCCATCGACATCAACGAACGCAGCGCATCCTGGTTCGAAAAGGACGTGAGGCCCGCCACCGCCAGCACCGAGACCCTGACCACCGGTTACCCGGATGCCACCTCGTTCAGCATCGGCGTGACGGACGCTGCCAAGATGACCGCCGAGGAACTCGCCGCCGGCGACAACGCGATCCCCGGCCGCTGGAAAAACGCCCACTCCCCCGCCCGCGACAACAGCGCCGGGCGCGTGCATATCGTGACGCGGTGATAGTGCTCCCGGCATCGGTGCAGGGAGTCGCGACGCGGGGCGTCACAGGCTTGCTAACACGCGGACGGTTCGACGTGAGGGTCTTCAAGATACCGACTGGACAGCACCTTTTATCCATCATTCACCTGCCCCTCCCCTGAGGGGAAGCGCTTAGCGGTTGCTATTCCATGAGCCTGTTAGCGAGCAGAAATCGTCAGATAAGGTCGCGGTGCCGATAAATCGTCTGGCTTCGCACTACTAGGGTCTGTTGCCGTTTCAGCGCAAGCCGCGATGAAACGGCAACAGACCCTACCGTTTTTCCCGTCACCATTTGCCGCTGCGAATCTCTGCTAATGTCAGTCAATCCATGCAAGGGATTGCACATATCTCCATCGAGACCTCTCTCGACGACGTGCCCCTCCCTCGCTTCGACGGCAGATAACCGGCCGCTGCGGCGCCCAAGCCGCATCCGACCCTACGTTATCTAACCGTTTAGTTAGGCCCTGCCCATTCGACGGCGGGCAAGGCCAATGCACAAGGACGGTCTCCGACATAGTTGTGGATTAGCTGATTTTCCCGGAAGCGCGTCCTGACCCCGACCGGCGGCGATTCTTGTAATCGCGCCGGTTGGATTATCGACTCGGCGAGGGAGAAAGGATCATGCGCGCCCTGAACGTTATTCGCGGTTTTCACTACAGTCTCATTCCGCTGGCATTGCTGCTCGGCGGTCTGGCCATGCCCGGTTGCGCCCCACAGCCGACCGAACCGCGCGCCGTGCGCGGCTTCATCGTGACCACGGTGCGGGTGACCAGCACGCCCGCCGGCAAGAGCAACCCGTCCACGGAAAACAGCACCGTCACCCGCGAGGTGTTCCTACCGAACATCGGCGTGACCCTGACCAATGCCGATGGCGATGAATTCGGCCCCCTGCCCACCGACCTCAGCGGCCGTTTCGCCTTCAACCGCGTGGCGCCCGGAGACTATCGGCTGTGCTGGAAGGCGCCCGGCTATATCAGCGATTGCCGCAAGGAGCCGGTCAAGGTCGGCAATAAGATTCTGCACCTGGGCACGATACAGATTCAGGTGGAGCGCAAAGCCAATTTCGGCTCGCTGTACGGCGAGGTGCGCCTGATGGACGGCAGCATCCCGCGCACCTATGACATCCTCGCCAATATCAACGCCTTCCCGCTCGTTACCGTCCTGGATAAGGATGTCGCGCTCGGTCAGGCGCCGGCCAATAATCAGGGCCAGTACCTGTTGCCGCAGGTGCCCGCCCAACAGTTTCTCAAGGTACGCACCCAGGTCGATCAGGCCAACTTCGAGCGCAGTCTCGGCCCTACCGTGCTGGGCAGCGGCCGCACCTATCGGCTGGATATCCGCCTGCCCAACCGGCGGCCCGCACTGTTGCCGCTGATCGCCCGCAATGCCGCCGCGCAACGGGTACGCTCGCCACGCCCCGGCGACGAGGTGAACCTCAGCGCCGAACCGGCGCCGAGCCAGAAAGAACCCTTGAAATACCGTTGGCGCCTTGCCCCCGGCGCCGGCACGCTGAGCAGCACCAGTGACCCGTCGGTGACCTGGAAGCTGCCCTCGGCCCCTGGCGAGCATCAGGTGGAATTGATCGCTTACGACAACCTCGGCGGTTACCGCAAAACCAATCTGGTGCTGAACACCGATGTGAACGGCGAAGGCATCGTCTTCTCCGGCAAGGTGATGGGCGCGGACGTGCCGCACCTGGCCGGCGCCAGCGTGACGGTCGCCGGCAAGAGCACGACCACCGATGCGGCCGGCCATTTCACCCTGCGGGTCAAGGAAATGGAGCGCTATATCCTGCACATCAGCCACCCCGACTACGCATTCTTCTCGCGGATCTACGACGACAGCCAGCGCGGCGGGCGCTGGACGCTCTACCCCGCACGCACCATCAAGGATCAGGACCCTAAACAGGCCATCGAGCTCACCGACCAGACCAGCCAAGAGCGTTGCTGGGGTAACCCGAGCAGTCGCTTCGACTGGAAGGCCACCCCACTACGCGACCGCATCCAGTTCCAGGACGGCACCGGCAAGGTCGTCGAGGGCAAGTTGCCCCGCGAAGACCGCCTGGCCCTGGCCGCCGCCCGCCAACCGCGCCAATGCAGCCCCGGCATCCGCGTGCGCATACCGGCTAACGGCCTGGTCGATGAAAACCAGAATCCGCCCAGCGGCCTGGTCGATATAAAACTCTCCACCATCGACATCTATGCGGCGGATGCCATGCCGGGCGACTGGAGCGCCTTGGACCTGAACCGCGACCTCAGGGTGATGCAAAGTTATGGCGCGGGCACCATCGAGATCAGCGATAGCCTCGGGCACAGCTTCAACCTGGCCGCGGGCGTCGAGGCCGAGGTGATCATCCCGGTCGATCCGCTGCAACTGGCGTTTCCCGCCGCCATTCCACCGACCATCCCTTACCTGACCTACGACGAAACCAATGGCATCTGGGTGCAGGACGGCGAAGCCACGCTCGATGCCGGCGGCCAGTTCTACCTGGCCAAGGCCAAACACTTCTCGGCAGAAAACATGGACGTGACCAAGGTCGATCAATCCTGCGTGAAGCTGGACGCCAGCGCCCTGCCCGGCACCTTCAAGAAGGTCGAGGTGATAGTCCCCGACCCCGGCGGCGCGGCGCCGCGCATCATCACCCGCAACATCGATAATACCGGCGTCGGCGATGCCAAAATCCACGCCCTCTACAACCTGCCGAGCAACGAAGACATCTATGTCATTCCGATCCGCGTCGACGATGGCGGCATCGAGCCCGATCAACCCTTCGGCCAGTTCTCGGTA
>CBIHQF010000359.1:0-4801 GCA_966211665.1 uncultured Pseudomonas sp.
CGCTGCCGCCTGACCCTCTGCACCTCCGGTTCCAGCGGCGAAGCCAAGCTGATCGACAAGAGCCTGTGCCAGCTGGCCAATGAAGTGGGCGCCCTGGAGCAGCTGTGGGGCGCCGAGCTGCAAGGCGCGACCATCCTCGGCAGCGTCGCCGCCCAGCATATCTATGGCCTGCTGTTTCGCGTGCTCTGGCCGCTGTGCGCCGGCCGGCCCTTCCAGCGCCACGCCCAACCCTTCCCGGAAGACTTGCAGCGCGAAAGCCTGGCAGTAACCAGGGGTACTGGAAGCGTAGCGAGCGAAGAGGATGCAAGGCGAGAAGTGGCGAGGCCGCGGAGTTTACAGGCGGTAAATGAGCAGGCCGAGCCGCTTCTCAACGCAGCAGCATCGAGCGCAGTAGCTTCCAGTGCCCCTGGCTTTGCCTGGGTCGCCAGCCCTGCTTTATTGAAGCGCATGGGCGACAATCTCGACTGGCCGGCCCTTGGCGCGGTGCGCAAGGTGTTTTCCTCCGGTGGCGCTCTGCCCGCCGAGGCCGCGCAATCGTTGCAGCGACAGCTCGGCCAATGGCCCGCGGAAATCTACGGCAGCTCGGAGACCGGCGGCATCGCCTGGCGCCAGGGCGGCGAGCTATGGCAGCCGTTCGCCGGCGTCGAGCTGAGCGTAAACGCTGAGGGCGCGCTCAACGTCGGCTCGCCGTATCTGCCAGAAGGGCAACGCGAACAAACCGCCGATGCCGTGGAAATACAGGCAGACGGCCGCTTTCTGCTGCGCGGGCGCCTCGACCGCATCGTTAAGCTGGAAGAAAAGCGCATTTCCCTGCCCATGCTGGAACAGGCCCTGGCCAATCACCCTTGGGTCGCCGACGCGCGCTTCGGGGTCGTCCAGCAAGGCCGCGCCTTTCTCGGCGCCTTGGTGGCGCTCGATCCGGCCGGCATTCACGCCCTGCGCAACCAGGGCCGTCGCGCGGTCACCGATGCCTTGCGCCGGCATCTTTCCGGCCACTGCGAAGCCATCGCCCTGCCGCGGCGCTGGCGCCTGGTCAGCCAGCTGCCTTACAGCACTCAGGGCAAACTGCCCCAGGCAACGGTCGACGCGCTGATCGAAGCACCACGGCCGACCCGGGTCGAACCGCTGAACGCGCGGGAACAGGATGGCGAATGGCAGTTGGAGCTGGAGGTACCGCTGGACCTGGCCCACTTCACCGGCCACTTCCCGCAGACCCCGGTACTGCCGGGGGTGGTGCAGATCGACTGGGCGCAGCACCTGGCGCGAACGCTGATCGCCGATCTGCCGCCGCGCTTCGGCGGCATGGAAGTGTTGAAATTCCAGCAACTGGTACGTCCCGGCGACCGCCTGCAACTCACCCTGCGTTTCGACGCCGCGCGCGGCAAGCTGTACTTCGCCTTCCGCAACGGCGATGCGGCCTGCTCGTCCGGGCGGATTCTGTTGGGGCAAGCACAGTGAATGGCTTTTGTAGGTTGGCGTTGAGCGCAGCGATACCCAACAAGGGTTCGACGGGTATCGCGTTGCTACACCCATTTTGCGGGGCGCGTGCCCATGCATAAGCCCTGCGCGGTGATTCCGGTCTACAACCACGAACACGCCCTGCCCCAGGTGGTCGCGGCGCTGCGCGACGCCGGGCTGGCCTGCGTGCTGGTCGACGATGCCTCCAGCCCGGCCTGTGCTGCGGTGATGGATCGCCTGGCCGAGCAGACGGATATCCATCTGCTGCGTCTGCCGCTCAACCAGGGCAAAGGCGGCGCGGTGATGGCCGGCCTGCGCGAGGCCGCGCGTCTGGGTTTCAGCCATGCGCTGCAGGTGGACGCCGACGGCCAGCACGACCTCGGCGGTCTCGAGGCCTTTCTCGCCGCCTCGCGGGCCGAGCCGCAGGCGCTGATCTGCGGCTACCCGCATTACGACGCCAGCGTGCCCAAAGGCCGTTTGTACGCGCGCTATCTGACCCATATCTGGGTATGGATCAACTGCCTGTCGCTGAGCATCCGCGATTCCATGTGCGGCTTTCGCGTGTATCCGCTGGCGGCCACTCTGGCGCTGATCGATAGCGTGACCATCGGCCGGCGCATGGACTTCGACACCGAAATCATCGTGCGTCTGGCCTGGCGCGAACAGCCGATGCGCTGGCTGCCGGTCCGCGTACATTACCCGCAGGACGGCCTCTCGCATTTCCGTCTGTGGCACGACAACGCGCTGATCTCGAAGATGCACGCCAAGCTGTTCCTCGGCATGCTCGTGCGCGCCCCCGGGATACTCTGGCGCAGGTGCGGCCGATGAGCGGCAAGCAGCACTGGGCCGGGCAGCGCGAGCGCGGCAGCTTCATTCTGATGAAGTTCACCGTCGGCATGACGCGCCTGCTCGGCCGCCGCCCGATCGCCCCGCTGATCTACCTGATCGTGTTGTATTTCTTTTTATTCGGCCGCCAGGCGCGGCGCAGCATCTGGCATTACCAGGCAAACCTGGCCGCCTGGAGCGGGCGTGGCGAGTTGCGCCCGAGCCGGTGTGCGGTATTCCGCCAGTTCATGGCGTTCGCCGATACCCTGCTGGACAAGCTCGACGTCTGGAACGGTACGCTGCGTCTGGAGCAGGTGACCCTGATCGACCCGAGCGACGTGACCGGACAGCTGCATCGCGAAGGCCGCGGGCAGATTCTGGTCGCCGCGCACCTGGGCAACCTCGAGGTATGCCGCGCCCTGGCCGAACTCGGCGAGCGCGTGCAGATGAACGTACTGGTGCACACCAAGCACGCCGAGCAGTTCAACCGCCTGCTCGGTGAAGCAGGCGCCAGCAACCTGCGCCTGATTCAGGTCAGCGAGCTGGATGCGGCGGTGATGCTGCAACTGTCCGAGCGCCTGGAACGCGGCGAATGGCTGGCGATAGCCGGCGACCGTGTGCCGCTCAAGGGCGGGCGCAAGACCCGGGTTAATTTCCTCGGCCAAGCGGCGGCCTTCCCGCAAGGCCCCTGGCTGCTGGCCGGGCTGCTAAAGTGCCCGGTCAACTTGATCAACTGCCTGAAGATCGACGGTCGCTACCAGGTGATCATCGAGCCCTTCGCCGAACACATCCAATGGACCCGCGCCGAGCGCGAGGCGGTGATCGCCGGCTGGGTGCAGCGCTACGCCGAACGCCTCGCCGCGCACTGCCTGAACGCCCCTTTGCAATGGTTCAATTTCTACCCGTTCTGGAACGAAAATGACGACACATCAGCCTGATCCCATCGTATTCGGCGAACGCCCCCTGCGCATCGAAGAGGTCGTGACCCTGGCCCGCCGCGGCGCACCGGCGCGGTTGCAGAGCGATGCCGCCTACCGCGAAAAGATCGCCAAGGGCGCGCGTTTCCTCGACAGCCTGCTGGACAAGGAAGGCGTGATCTATGGCGTCACCACCGGCTACGGCGACTCCTGCGTGGTGGCGGTGCCGCTGCATCAGGTCGAGGCGCTGCCGCGCCATCTCTACACCTTCCACGGCTGCGGCCTGGGCAAGCTGCTGGATGCGCCGAGCACCCGCGCGGTCTTGGCCGCGCGTTTGCAGTCGCTGTGTCAGGGCGTGTCCGGGGTACGGGTGGAATTGCTCGAGCGCCTGCAGGCGTTTCTCGAATACGACGTGCTGCCGCTGATCCCGGAAGAAGGCTCGGTCGGCGCCAGCGGCGACCTCACGCCACTGTCCTATGTCGCCGCCACCCTTAGCGGCGAGCGTGAGGTGCTGTTCCGCGGCGAGCAACGCAGCGCCGCCGCCGCGCACGCCGAGCTGGGCTGGACGCCGCTGGTGCTGCGCCCCAAAGAAGCCCTGGCACTGATGAACGGCACCGCGGTGATGACCGCCCTGGCCTGCCAGGCCTACTCCCGCGCCGACTACCTGCTCAAGTTGGCCACGCGCATCACCGCGCTCAACGTGGTGGCGCTGGAAGGCAACCCGGAACACTTCGACGAGCGCCTGTTCGCCGCCAAGCCGCATCCCGGGCAGACCCAGGTCGCCGCCTGGCTGCGCCAGGACCTGGCCATCGATGCGCCGACCGCGCCGCTGCATCGCCTGCAGGACCGCTACTCGCTGCGCTGCGCACCCCATGTGCTCGGCGTGCTGGCCGACAGCCTGGGCCTGCTGCGCCAATTCATCGAGATCGAACTGAACAGCGCCAACGACAACCCGCTGATCGACGCCGAAGCCGAACGCGTGCTGCACGGCGGGCACTTCTACGGCGGGCATATCGCCTTCGCCATGGACAGCCTGAAAAACCTGGTCGGCAACGTCGCCGACCTGCTCGACCGCCAGCTCGCCCTGCTGGTCGACGTGCGCTACAACCACGGCCTGCCGAGCAACCTGTCCGGCGCCCCGGCGGTCAGCGCGATGATCAACCACGGCTTCAAGGCCGTGCAGATCGGCGCCAGCGCCTGGACCGCCGAAGCCCTGAAAAACACCATGCCGGCCAGCGTGTTCTCGCGCTCCACCGAGTGCCACAACCAGGACAAGGTGAGCATGGGCACCATAGCCGCGCGCGACGCCCTGCGCAGCCTGGAGCTGACCGAACAGGTCGCCGCCGCCACCCTGCTGGCCGCCAACCAGGGTGTGTGGCTGCGCCAGCGCAACGGCAAGAACGATATCCCAGCGCCCGTGGCGGCGATGCGCGAACAGCTGGCCGCGGACTTTGCCCCGGTGATCGAAGACCGCGCCCTGGAAGCAGAGCTGCGCCTATGCCTGACCCGTATCCGCGATCAGCACTGGAGGCTGTATGCCTAAGGCTGCCCTGGTGCGCACAGCGCACCCTACGATCAGCACTGCCCACCCCGTAGGGTGC
>CBIHQF010000360.1:0-4771 GCA_966211665.1 uncultured Pseudomonas sp.
CAGGTCGGAACCGCGCACCATATCGCCACCGGCGAAGATTTTCGGGTTGCTGGTCTGATGCTTGAACTGGCTCTGCTCGGGCGCAACCACGCGGCCTTGGCTGTCGGTGTCGATGCTGAACTGCTCGAACCAGGGTGCCGGGCTCGGGCGGAAACCGAAGGCGATCAGCACGGCGTCGGCCGGAATGATTTCCTCGGAACCCGGAATCGGCTCGGGGCTGCGACGGCCACGGGCATCGGGCTCGCCGAGACGGGTCTCGACCACTTTCACGCCTTCGACCTTGTCTTCACCGACGATGGCGATCGGTTGACGGTTGAACAGGAACTTCACGCCTTCTTCCTTGGCGTTCTTCACTTCCTTGCGCGAGCCCGGCATGTTCTCTTCGTCGCGTCGATAGGCGCAGGTCACGCTCTTGGCGCCCTGACGGATCGAGGTGCGGTTGCAGTCCATGGCGGTGTCGCCGCCACCGAGCACAACGATGCGCTTGCCCTTCATATCGATAAAGTCTTCCGCGTTTTTCTCGAAACCGAGGTTGCGGTTGACGTTGGCGATCAGGAAATCCAACGCATCGGTAACACCCGGCAGGTCTTCACCGGGGAAGCCGCCCTTCATATAGGTGTAGGTGCCCATACCCATGAATACGGCATCGTACTCATCCAGCAGCTGCTGCATGGTGATGTCTGTGCCGATCTCGGTATTCAGGCGGAACTCGATGCCCATGCCGGTGAAGACTTCGCGGCGATTGCTCAGCACGGTCTTTTCCAGCTTGAACTCGGGGATGCCGAAGGTCAGCAGGCCGCCGATTTCCGGGTTCTTGTCGAACACCACCGGGGTCACGCCGTTGCGCACCAGCACGTCGGCGCAACCCAGGCCAGCCGGGCCGGCACCGATCACCGCGACGCGCTTGCCGGTCGGCACCACGCGCGACATGTCCGGGCGCCAGCCCATGGCGAACGCGGTGTCGGTGATGTACTTCTCCACCGAGCCGATGGTCACCGCGCCGAAGCCGTCGTTGAGGGTGCACGCGCCCTCGCACAGACGATCCTGCGGGCACACGCGGCCGCAGACTTCCGGCAGGGTGTTGGTCTGGTGCGACAATTCCGCGGCGGCGAGGATGTTGCCCTCGGACACCAGCTTGAGCCAGTTGGGAATGAAGTTGTGCACCGGGCACTTCCACTCGCAATAGGGGTTGCCGCAACCCAGGCAACGGTGCGCCTGGTCGGCCGCCTGGGCCGGCTTGAAGTTGTCGTAGATCTCGACGAATTCTTTCTTGCGCTGGCGCAACAGCTTCTTCTTCGGGTCTTTACGCCCGACATCGATGAACTGGAAGTCGTTATTCAGACGTTCAGTCATAGCAAACCTCTTAGCAGCAGCTTCAAGCTCTAAGCTTCAAGCTGCAAGACGATCACGGTAGCAGGCAAGCCTTGCCCCAGTTGGGATTTGCGGCTTGCCGCTTGCAGCTCTGTTCTATTGCGGGTTGGCGCGGGTGCTGGAGAGCAGAGACTTCAGGCTCGCGGCCTTGGGTTTGACCAACCAGAACTTGCGCAGGTAGTCATCCAGGTTCTCCAGCAGGTGGGCGCCCCACTCGCTGGCGGTCTCCTGCACATACTCGCTCAACACACGTTGCAGGTGGCTGCGATAGGCCTCCATGGCCTCGTTGTTGATCCGCTGGATCTCCACCAACTCGTGGTTGACCCGGTCGTAGAAGCTATTGTCCTGGTCGAGCACATAGGCGAAGCCGCCGGTCATCCCGGAACCGAAGTTATAGCCGGTCTTGCCCAGTACGCAGACGAAACCGCCGGTCATGTACTCGCAGCAATGGTCGCCGGTGCCTTCCACCACGGTATGCGCGCCGGAGTTGCGCACGGCGAAGCGCTCGCCCGCGGTGCCGGCGGCGAACAGCTTGCCGCCGGTGGCGCCATACAAGCAGGTATTGCCGATGATGGCGCTGTCCTTGGTTTTGAACGGGCTGCCTTGCGGCGGAACTATGACCAGCTTGCCGCCGGTCATGCCCTTGCCGACATAGTCGTTGGCGTCGCCTTGCAGGTACAGGTTCAGGCCGCCGGCGTTCCATACGCCGAAGCTCTGCCCGGCGGTGCCCTTGAAGCGGAAAGTGATCGGCGCCTTGGCCATCCCCTGGTTGCCATGCTTGCGCGCGATTTCACCGGAAACGCGGGCACCGATGGAACGGTCGCAGTTGCAGATATCCAGTTCGAACTCGCCACCGCTGGCGGCGTCGATCGCAGGCTTGGCCAGCTCGACCATCTTCTCGGCCAGCAGACCCAGGTCGAACGGCGGGTTGCGCTCGACCATGCAGAACTGCGGCTTATCGGCCGGAATGTGATCGCTACCGAGCAGCGGGCTGATATCCAGATGATTCTGCTTGGCGGTTTCGCCCGGCAGTATCTCCAGCAAATCGGTACGCCCGATCAGCTCCTCCAGGCTGCGCACGCCCAGCTTGGCCAGCCACTCGCGGGTCTCTTCGGCGACGAAGGTGAAGAAGTTCATCACCATTTCGACGGTGCCGATGAAGTGATCCTTGCGCAGCTTGTCGTTCTGTGTGGCCACGCCGGTGGCGCAGTTGTTCAGGTGGCAGATGCGCAGGTACTTGCAGCCCAGGGCGATCATCGGCGCGGTGCCGAAGCCGAAGCTTTCGGCGCCGAGGATGGCCGCCTTGATCACGTCGAGACCGGTCTTCAAGCCGCCATCGGTCTGCACCCGCACCTTGCCGCGCAGGTCGTTGCCGCGCAGCGCCTGGTGGGTCTCGGCCAAGCCGAGCTCCCAGGGTGCGCCGGCGTATTTGATCGAGGTCAGCGGCGAAGCACCGGTACCGCCGTCGTAACCGGAGATGGTGATCAGGTCGGCATAGGCCTTGGCCACACCGGCGGCAATGGTGCCGACGCCGGCCTCCGCGACCAGCTTGACCGAGACCAGCGCGGCCGGGTTGACCTGTTTGAGGTCATAGATCAACTGCGCCAGGTCTTCGATCGAATAGATGTCGTGATGCGGCGGCGGCGAAATCAGGGTCACGCCGGGCACCGCATAACGCAGCCGCGCGATCAGGCCGTTGACCTTGCCGCCGGGCAACTGGCCGCCTTCGCCGGGCTTGGCGCCCTGGGCGACTTTGATCTGCAACACTTCGGCATTGACCAGGTATTCCGGGGTCACGCCGAAACGGCCGGTGGCCACCTGCTTGATCTTCGAGCTGCGCACCGTGCCGTAGCGGGCAGGGTCTTCGCCGCCCTCACCGGAGTTTGAGCGCGCCCCCAGGCGGTTCATCGCCTCGGCGATGGCCTCGTGGGCCTCGGGCGACAGCGCGCCGAGAGAGATACCGGCGGAGTCGAAGCGCTTGAAAATGCTGTCCAGCGGCTCGACCTGCTCGAGGCTCAGCGGCTGCTCGGCCAGTTTTAGCTTGAGCAGGTCGCGGATCATCGACACCGGACGGGTGTCGACCAGGGCGCTGTATTCCTTGTATTTCTCGTAGTTGCCCTGCTGCACCGCGACTTGCAGGGTGCTGACCACATCCGGGTTGTAGGCGTGGTACTCGCCGCCGTAGACGAACTTGAGCAGACCGCCCTGCTGGATCGGCTTGCGGTTGTTCCAGGCCTCGGCCGCGAGCATTTTCTGCTCGGCTTCGAGGTCGACGAAACGCGCGCCCTTGATCCGGCTGGCGACGCCACGGAAGCACAGCTCGGTGACTTCATCGGCCAGGCCGACCGCCTCGAACAACTGCGCACCGCGGTAGGAAGCCACGGTGGAGATGCCCATCTTCGAAAGGATCTTCAGCAGCCCTTTGGAGATGCCCTTGCGGTAGTACTTGAACACCTCATACAGATCGCCGAGCACTTCGCCGGTGCGGATCAGATCGCCGAGCACTTCGTAGGCGAGAAACGGGTACACCGCCGAGGCGCCGAAACCGAGCAGCACCGCATAGTGGTGCGGGTCGCGGGCGGTGGCGGTCTCGACCAGGATGTTGCAATCGCAACGCAGGCCCTTCTCGGTCAGGCGATGGTGTACGGCACCGGTGACCAGCGCGGCGTGCGCCGGCAGCTTGCCGGGAGCGATATGCCGATCGCTGAGAATCAACAGGGTCTTGCCCGCGCGCACCGCCTCTTCGGCCTGGTCGGCCATGTTGCTCACGGCCGCCTGCAAACCGAGCGACTCGTCGTAGTTCATGTCGATGATCTGACGCTCGAACCCCGGACGTTCCAGGGTCGTCAACGTGCGCCACTTGGCCGGCGAGATCACCGGCGAGCTGAGGATCACCCGGCTCGCATGCTCCGGCGACTCTTCGAAGATATTGCGCTCGGCACCGAGGCATATCTCCAGCGACATGACGATGGCTTCGCGCAGCGGATCGATCGGCGGGTTGGTGACCTGGGCGAACTGCTGGCGGAAGTAGTCGTAAGGCGAGCGTACGCGCTGCGACAGCACCGCCATCGGCGTGTCGTCGCCCATCGAGCCGACCGCTTCCTGGCCCTGCTCGGCCAACGGCCGCAGCACCTGATCGCGTTCCTCGAAGGTGACCTGGTACATCTTCATGTACTGCTTGAGCTGATCGGCATCGTAGAACGCCGAACCGTGGTCGTTGTCGTCCAGGGTGGCCTGGATGCGCTGGGCACTCTTGCGCAGCCACTGCTTATACGGATGACGCGACTTCAGGCGGTTGTCGATGTCGTCGGTGCCCAGCACCTGGCCGGTTTCGGTGTCCACGGCGAGGATCTGCCCCGGTCCTACACGGCCCTTGGCGATCACGTCCTCGGGCTGGTAG
>CBIHQF010000361.1:0-4771 GCA_966211665.1 uncultured Pseudomonas sp.
CCGGCGGCGGCTCTTCCGGCGGCGGCGGGGGTGGCGGTGGAGGTGGTGGCTGGTAGGCGAAAAAAACTATGTCTCGGTGATGTGTTGCAGGCAGCTTTTGTAGGGTGCGCCGTGCGCATCAGGAATCTGCGCTGGCGCTGGTGCGCATGGCGACCCGATCGAAGTCAGCCCGTCACTTGGGCGCTCAGCACAGGACCGGCGCATCGGTGCAAAAAAAGCGCCCCTGGCAGCCCGTTCAGCCGAGGCTGCCCAGGTGCAGGGACGCAAGGTAAAAGCTGATCAGTTGGCGGGTTGCACGCTGCGAGGCTGAATCGGGGTTGGTGCGATCCGGTTCGGGGTAAATCCCGGCTTGGGATCAGCCGGCTTCGGCTGGATCTGCAGCTTCATCCCCGGGGTTGGCGAGCCGTTGTTCGGCGCCACCTGATCGATGCCTTTGCCGCCTTGGCCATCCAGAGCATCATTGAGCTGCGGCGTGCAGGTGTGGCTCCAGTCTTTGTCGCCGAGTAGCTGATAGTGGGCTGGCCATACCGCCGCCTTTTCGTCCTTGAAGCGCACGTACAGTCTGTACTTGTGCAATATCTTGTTGTTCAGGCTCTGCTTGCCGAAATACGGCATCACCACATTGAAATCGTGTTGCAGCTTGCCATTGGCGAAAGGCAGCGCCGGTGAATCGTAAACGGTGCTATTGCCTTGGGTGATCCGGTAGCGCGCCTCGCCCTTGCCCACGCCGTTGAGCTGCACGCGGAACTTCAGATCGGCTGGGCAGGCGCCTTGATAGTTCGGCGCGTAAGGCAGGATCTGCCCGGTGGTGATCTGCAGCGGCTGCGGGCCGGCCTGAATGCCGCGGCCACCCATCTGTCCGAGCTGGGCGTTGATCGCCGTGAGTTTCGGATTACCCTGGTATTTGATGCGGATCGTCAGCGGCTTGGTATAGGTGGCGAACCCCTTGCTGCTCAATCCGGTCCAGCAGGCACCCATCACGCTGACTTGGCGCTGGACATCGATGGTGCGATTGCTTTTGAGGTAGTCGAGCTTGGTGCCGCCTTGTTGGATGAAGCTATTCATCGCGGCATTGAATTCGGCCAGCACGTCGAGTTGGTAGCTGCTCTTGGCCGGGTTCTTCAACGCATTCAGCGGCACCTGGTATTGGTACGTGGTTGCGGCTTCGGTGATCCATTTGAGGCCGGTCCAGGTGGTATGGCCGGCGTTGGGGTTTGGCGCCTGGTGCACCACGCCGGCATCGAGAAAGGTCGGGTTGAAGGCGCCGAAGCCCACCAGGCTATGGGAATACCCCCATTGGCTCTTCGCGCATTTCACCGTGCTGCTGATCGGCAATGTCAGGCTGGTGGTCAGCGACTGTACGTTGACATTGGCGATCGAGGAACCGTTCGACATGTCCTTGAGGTGCACGTCGACGCTGTTGGGCAAGCCGTTGAAGGTGATATCGGTCACCGCGGCGGTGGTGATCTTCTGCGCGAAGCTCGGCGCCGCGCACAGTGCGCTGACGGCCAGAATGCCCAGGGTACGGACGGGAGATAGGCGGGTATTCATAGTGTGGCTACTCCAGGTGTTGGCGTTTCGCAGTGTTCTGCGGTGCGTTCTGGCAAGTAGGTCGTGGTGGTGGCGTAAAGGGTTCAAAAAAATTCAGCGGCGGTGGCGGCGATGGTGCTCGGGGCATAGCTGTTCAGCGTAGTCGCTGGTGCATAAGACGCTCATGCAGCGGCTCGGCCGCCAGCCGCCAGATGGTGCTTCTGGCGGTGGCGACGAGGATTCATCGACGTTTAACTCATCACTGGCAAGAGCAGGAGCGTCTTCACTTCATCCATCCCGCCTGCTTCCAGCCCGGCGCGCTCGTCGCTCCGGCACTGGCCACCGAGATGATGAAAGACCGGCCGACAGTTCCACGTGAAACCCCCATGAATATTGGCCTACAGCCATTTCCGAGCCGACTGGCCCGCTTATGGTTTGAGCGCGGCCAGAAGAGTAGCGAGATTGTGCTCGAACATGCCCAGGTAGCTGCTGGCCGGACCTTCGCTGGCCAGGGCGTCGGAATACAGAGTGCCGCCGACCTTGGCGCCACCTTCCGCGGCGATTTGCTGGATCAATCGCGGGTCGCGGATATTTTCGACGAACACCGCGCGCACGCCATCGGCGCGAATCTGGCGGATCAGGGCAGCCACCTCGGCGGCCGAGGGTTCGTCTTCGGTGCTCAGGCCCTGGGGCGCGATAAACTTCAGGCCGTAGGCCTGGCCCAGGTAACCGAAGGCGTCGTGGCTGGTGATGATGGTGCGTTGCGCTTGCGGCAATTGGCCCAGGCCGGCGCGGGCCTCACTCAGCAGGGCGCGGATCTGGCTGATGTAGGCCTCGCTGCGGTAGGCGTAAAGCGCTGCATTGGTCGGATCGATCTGGCTCAGCGCCTTGGTGATGTTGCGTACGTAAATCTCGGCATTGGCCAGGTTCTGCCAGGCATGCGGGTCGGGGACCTTTTCGCCGTCCTCATCGAGCATCAGCGGCAGTACCCCGGCGCTGGCGTCGATGCGCGTACCGGCGGCATCGCTGCTGGCGATCAGCCGATCCAGCCAGGGCTCGAAGCCCAGGCCATTGGCGATGATCAGGTCGGCGTCGAGCACGGCTTTGGCGTCCTCGGTGCTCGGCGCATAGACATGGGCGTCGGCGTCGGCGCCGACCAGGTTGCGTAGTTCTATATAATCGCCGCCGATTTGTTGGGTAATGTCGGCCAAAATGCTGAAGCTGGTAATGACCTGAAGCTTTTCCGCCGCTGACAGCGATAGCGAGGCCAGCAGGGTGAACAGGGCGACCAAGGTGCGCATGGGTGTTTCCTCAGAGTGAAGGTAAAGGCTGGGCGCGCAGCAGGCCGTTGATCGGGCCGAGCGCCACCGAAAGGGCGTAGGCCGATCCGGCCAGCAGGACGATGCACGGCCCGCTGGGCAGGTTGGCGTAGTAGGACAGCAGCAGGCCGAGCCAGACGCAGAACGCGCCGGTGAGCGCGGCGATCACCAGCAGGCTGGGCAGGTGGCAGCTCCAGAAGCGCGCGGCGGCGGCCGGCAGCATCATCAGGCCGACCACCATCAGCGCGCCTATGGCCTGGAAACCGATCACCAGATTGAGCACCACCAGGGTCAGGAACAGCCCGTAGGCGAGAGGGCCGAAACGGCTGACGCTGCCGAGAAACAGCGGGTCGAGACTGTCGAGCAGCAGCCAACGATAAATAAGCGCCAGACCCAGCAGGCTGGCGAGCGATACCATCAGCATGCCCTCGAGCGTGCTTTGATCCACCGCCAACACCGAGCCGAACAGCAGATGCAGCAGATCAAGCTTGCGCCCGGCCAGGCTCAGTAACAGCACGCCGCCGGCCAGAGAAATCGGGTAGATCGCCGCCAGGCTGGCGTCCTCGCGCAGGCCGGTGCGGCGGGTGACCCAGGCGGCCAGTCCGGCCATGCCGAGCCCGGCGACCAGGCCGCCAAGCGTCAATGCCGGCAGGCTCAGACCGAACAGCCAGAAACCCACGGCCGCACCGGGCAGGATGCCGTGGGCGATGGCGTCACCGATCAGGCTCAGGCGTCGCAGAATCAGAAACACCCCCAGGGGCGCCGCACTCAACGCCAGCGCCAGGCCGCCGAACAAGGCGCGACGCATAAAGGCGAACTCGACGAAGGGCGTCCAGAGCAACTCCACTTCAGGCCACCCGCTCCAATGACAGGTGGCCTTGGGGCAGACGATCCAATGGCGCGCGCCGCGCAAGCAACTGCTGGATAGGTGCGAAGATGCAGCCGCTGGGCGAGACCAGCAGGGCGTCGTCCAGGCGCTGGCTCAGGCCGGCGAGGTTATGGCTGACCAGCAGCTGCGTGCGGCCTTCCGCCTGCCAGCGCCGGATATGTTGCCAAAGCAATTCCTGGCCATGCTCGTCCAGCGCCGCTTCGGGTTCGTCGAGCAACAGTATCCGCGCGTCGGTCAGGCATAGGCGGGCCAGCAGCGCGCGTTGCAATTCGCCGCCGGAGAGCGCTTGCAACGGTTGTCGTTGCAGGTCGAGCAGGCGCCAATCGCCCAGCACTTGCTGCAAACGCGTCTGCCGTTCGCGGCGGCTCAGCGGGCTGCGCCAGAAGCCGGCGCTGACCAGGCTATGCAGGTCGATCGGGAACTGCCGGTCGAATGCTTGCTGCTGTACCAGGTAGGCGACGCCCCCCAGGTGCGTTGCGCCGAGTTGCACGCTGCCGCGCAGGGGGCGCTGCAAGCCGGCGATCACTTTCAATAGGCTGCTTTTGCCACAGCCGTTGCTGCCGATCACCGCACTCAGGCTGCCGGCGGGCAAGCGTAAATCCAGGGGCGGCGTCAGCGGCGCGTTCGGCCCCCATTGCAATTGCTGGCAGTGGATCATGGGCGCCCCCAGTTCCAACTGCTGGCGGCCACCGCATCATGGGCGTGCAGGCTTTCCGCATGCACCACGCGCAGGCTGAAACCGCTCAGCTCGGGCAGGTTCAGCAGCGCGCCATGCAGGCGGCGCGCGGCGTCTTCGCAGAACATCAGGTTCTGTCCGTTGGCCAGGGCAAAGGCTTGTTCGTCGGCGCGTTTGACCGCGGTCTGCACGGCGGTGCCCAGGGCCTGCTCGGCACGGTCGATCAGCTCGATCAGCGGCAGCTCGTTCGCCAACGGCTGTAAGCGCACCTGCAGCGTCGCCGTGCTGCGCTGGCTATGCGGCGTGGCCAGAATGCCTTGGGTCGAGCCGAGCCAGGCCAGCACCTGTTGATGGTCG
>CBIHQF010000362.1:0-4769 GCA_966211665.1 uncultured Pseudomonas sp.
ACTCAGCACCAACCTACATCGCTCCGGATGCAATCCGGGAGCGATGTAGGTGGTGGCGCAACACTTCCCCGGATTTCATCCGGGCTACAAAGGCTACAGGCGGGCAGCCGTTCGTAGGAGGCGCGCCCTCGCGGCGAATGCAGTTGGGTGGAGGGCGCTTCATTCCATCCACCGGCCGCGATGGTGGATGAAAAAAGCGTCAGCTACGCGCCCCGATCCACCCTACACAAGCAGCCTCGTGGATCGGATGAAATCCGGGGCTCTGTCTGGCCCGAGCTGCATCCGAAGCTCAACCTCTACGCAATCGATACACCCGCTCGTCCAGGCGCTGCAAACCACGTTGGCGGAATTTCTCGTCCAGCGCATCGCCACACTCGAGCGCTTCGATCCGCCATGCCCCCGCAAACAATTGCTGCACCTCGCCATCGCTCACGGCAAAGGGCGGCCCCTGCATCTGCGCCTGCTCGTAGTCCAGGGTCACCAGCAAGCCTTGATCGGCAGCCGGCAAGATTGCCGAGAGGTGCGCGGCATAACGCGCGCGCATTTCATCAGGCAGGGCAATCAGCGCGGCGCGGTCGTAGAACGCCTGGCAGTCTCCCAGCTGCTGCGCCGTCAGGGCAAAAAAGTCGCCACAGTAGATTTCCACCGCCCCGGCGCGATAGACCAAAAATGCGCCCTCCCGGCTGACCTGCGGTTGCAATGCATGTTCATGGAAAAACTCCTCGACCGCCTTCTGCGCCAACTCGACACCCACCACCCGATGTCCTTGGGAAGCCAACCAGGCGATATCCAGGCTTTTGCCACACAACGGCAGCAGTACCCGCGCCTGAGCCGGCGGGGTCAAGGCAGACCAATGCCGTTGTAGACAAGGATTGACCTCCGGTAGATGGAAGCCGATTTCACCGCGCGCCCAACGCGCCTGCCAAAACTCCGCGTGCATAACGCCTCCTATCGATACCCCAAGCCACCGATGCTGACTGAAATCCTCCTGAGACGCCAACCATGACAAACCATTCGAAATAGTCGATCTAAATATCGGGATATTTGCGCTTTTATATTCGCATTAGCAGATGGAACATAGTGGCAATCGTCAAGGAGCCCGCCATGTTACCCAGCCTATTCATCTCTCACGGCTCTCCCATGCTGGCCCTCGCACCCCAGGCCAGCGGCCCCGTCCTCGCGCGCTTGGCGGCCGAATGGCCGAAGCCGAGCGCCATAGTGGTGGTATCCGCACACTGGGAAAGCGCCGACTTGCGCGTTGGCGCCGCTGCACAGCCGCGCACCTGGCATGATTTCCATGGCTTTCCCGCCGCCCTGTATGCGCTTCGCTACCCCGCGCCCGGCGAGCCCGCCCTGGCGGCGCGCATCGTCGACTTGCTCGACGACGCCGGCCTGGCCGCGCGA
This sequence comes from uncultured Pseudomonas sp., assembly GCA_966211665.1. Taxonomy (GTDB): domain Bacteria; phylum Pseudomonadota; class Gammaproteobacteria; order Pseudomonadales; family Pseudomonadaceae; genus Aquipseudomonas. Next base: position 1,405 of record CBIHQF010000362.1, read on the forward strand.
CTCGACCCCGAACGGCCACTGGATCATGGCGCCTGGGTGCCGTTATCGCTGATGTACCCGCAGGCCGATATTCCGGTTGTGCAGCTTTCCTTACCCAGCCACTCTGGGCCGGCCCTGCAAAGTCGTATCGGCCATGCCCTGGCGCCCCTGCGCGAGCAGAACATATTGCTGATCGGCTCGGGCAGCATCACCCACAATCTGGGTCGACTCGATTGGCAGGCAGGCCCCGAGACTATCGCGCCCTGGGCGCAAGCGTTCCGCGATTGGACGGTCGACAAGCTGGCGGGCGACGATGGGAGCGCCTTGCACGATTACCGCCACCAAGCGCCTCACGCCGTGCGCAGCCACCCGACCGAGGAACATCTGCTGCCGCTGTTCTTCGCCCGCGCCGCAGGTGGCCGCTTCAAAGTCGAACACAGCGGTTTCAGCCTCGGCGCACTGGCGATGGATATCTACAGCTTCACCTGACCCGGTGGCGCTCAGGCGGCGTTCGGTTCCGGCGACGGATCGTTGAGCAGATACGCCTCGAAACCCAACTGATTGAGCAGGTGCACCGCCAACTCGCTGCGAATGCCACCGTCCGGAGTGACCGCATAGAGCGCGCCGCGGTTCAGATTCTCGGCCTGGCTACGCAGATTTGCGACCGGCAGACTGACGCTGCCTGGCTGGTGGCTGATGCGGTATTCCACGGACAGACGTACATCCAGCAACTGCAACTGCCGCTGGTCGCGCATGACGATCCGCTTCAGTTGCTCCGTACTGATCTTCGGGATCAGCGTCGGGTGCACCAGTTCGACGAACAGCTCACGGGACAAACGCGCCAACACACCCGCTTCGAGCATGGTCACGGTGGCCGAGCGCACCGCGCCGCTGACCAGAGCCTCCTCGCCGAAAAAATCTCCGACCTGCAAGATCTGCTGCGGCTCCTGCCGATAGGCCGAAGGCAGCGTCACCGCCGCCCGGCCGCTTTTGAGCACGAAAAAATGCTCGCCCGGCTCGCCGTAGCGCACCACGGCTTCGCCCGCCGCCACCTCGATCTCCTCGAAGCGAGCCAGCAAGGTATGCAGATGCGATGGCGGCAATCTGCCGAACAAGGGAGAACTCAATAGCTTGCCCAGCCAATCCTCATCGTCGTACTGCTCCTCGACTTGAACATCGAGGCTAACCACGCCGTAATCGGCGGTCTGACTCCAGCTCAGCAAGCGCTCCAGCAAGCCGCGATCCACCGCGAACAAGCTGACATCGCTAAGCGCCACCACCGATTGCGCGTGCGGCTGCGTCTCGTTGAGGGCATTACAGGCCTGCGGGCTGCCCGCCAGCATTGGCTTGCGCGCGCCCTCCTCGCCCACCCCGACCTTACCTTCTAACAGGTAGTAGAGCGCCGCGGATTTCTCTCCGCGCTTGAACAGCGGGGTTCCGGCTTTGCGCTGCACCAGTTGCACGCTATCGAGCACTTGCTGGCGGTATTGCGGGCTGAGAAAGTCGAACGGACTGAATCGGAGCAGCGACTCCAATGTCAGAGAAGGTGTAGCGGTACCCATATCGATGCCCTCCGCGATGACGCAGCAACCCGTCAGCCATAAGTTCACACTAGCTCATAGCATACAGACGAGGCGTTCATTTCGTCACCGAAGCGCCTTGCGACACACCGGCGACGGCTATCGAAACCCACAAAAAAGCCCCGCATCATAACAATGCGGGGCTTTTTGTTTGATGCCGGGTCAGCTTGCGCCGTCAGCCATCAATCTTCGCGATAGCGACGCAGCTTCAGCGGCTTGCCGCCGACGCGGGTGTCTTTCAACTTGCCGAGCAAACGCTCCAGACCTTCTTCCGGCAACTCGACCAGACTAAAGCTCTCGCGCACCTGGATGCGACCGATGGCTTCCCGGGCCAAACCGCCCTCGTTGAGGATCGCACCCAGCAGGTTCTTCGCCGCGATACCGTCGCGCGCGCCCAGCGCGGTACGGCAACGGGCACGGCCTTCGGCCAGCGGCACCGGCGCGCGACGCTCGCGGCTGCCGTCACGCTCAGGGCGGTCACCACGGTCGCTGCGTTCGCGCGGACCGCTGCTCGGCACCAACGGCTGCTCGCGCTCGACTTCGGCCAGGGTCAGCGACTGACCGTTGGTGGCCTTGCGCAGCAACGCCGCGGCCAGAGCCCGCGGGCTGCAACCGATGTCGGCGGTCAGGCGGTCGAGCAGATCGCCATGGCTGGCCTCGGCATCGGCCACCAGCGGCGCCAGGCTGGCGGTCAGTTTCTTGATGCGCGCATCCAGCACCTGCTGGGCGTTCGGCAGTTTGACCTCGCCGACTTTCTGCCCGGTGACACGCTCGATCACCTGCAACATACGGCGCTCGCGCGGCGTCACCAGCAACAAGGCGCGACCGGTACGCCCGGCGCGGCCGGTACGGCCGATACGGTGCACGTAGGATTCCGGATCGTAGGGCATGTCCACGTTCATCACGTGGGTGATGCGCGGGACGTCGAGACCGCGTGCGGCGACGTCGGTGGCGATGACGATGTCCAGACGACCGTCTTTCAGCGACTCGATGACCCGCTCACGCTGGTTCTGCGCGATATCGCCGTTCAAGGCAGCAGCCTTGTAGCCCTTGGCTTCCAGCGCGGCGGCCAGGTCCAGGGTGGCTTGCTTGGTGCGCACGAAACCGATCAGCGCGTCGAATTCCTCGACTTCCAGCAGACGCAACACCGCGGCGTGCTTCTGGTCGGCGTGGACCATCAGGTGCGCCTGCTCGATGGCGGTCACGGTCTGGGTCTTGGAGGCGATCTTGATGTGCTGCGGATTACGCAGGTGCTTTTCGGCGATGGCGCGGATCGAGTGCGGCAGGGTCGCGGAGAACAGCACGCTCTGACGGCTTTCCGGCATGGCTTCGAAGATAACTTCGAGGTCATCCATAAAGCCCAGCTTGAGCATTTCGTCGGCTTCGTCGAGGACCAGATACTGGATGGTCGACAGCACTTTCTCGTCGCGACGCAGGTGGTCTACCAGACGGCCCGGCGTGGCCACGATCACTTGTGCGCCCTGGCGGATGGCTTTCAGCTGCGGACCCATGGGTGCGCCGCCGTAAACGGCGACGACATTGAGGCCGGGCATCTGCTTGGAATAGGTTTCGAACGCGGTGGCCACTTGCAGGGCCAACTCACGGGTCGGCGCGAGGATCAGCGCCTGCGGCTCGCGCTTGCTCGCGTCGATCTTCGACAGCAGCGGCAAAGCGAAGGCGGCGGTTTTACCGGTACCGGTCTGCGCCTGGCCGATCATGTCCTGGCCGGCGAGGATCACCGGAATGGCCTGGGCCTGGATGGGCGACGGCTCTTCGTAACCGACGGCGGTCCGTGCTGCGAGGATA
>CBIHQF010000363.1:0-4763 GCA_966211665.1 uncultured Pseudomonas sp.
CGCCCACGAGTTGGGAGTGATGGAGGTCGCGCAGTACCTGTGGCAGAAGTTCGGCAGTTCCCAGCGCGTGCTCTTTATCAGCGTGCCCTTCGAGGAAGTGCTCGGCGAAATTCTCGGCAAGGTCGACAACAGCCAGATGGGCGTGATCCTCAAGCGCATGATGCTGCGCGCCTCGACGCGCATGGCCGAGCGCCTGCAGATCCATGCGCTGGTTACCGGCGAGGCGATCTCCCAGGTATCCAGCCAGACCCTGCCGAACCTCTCGGTGATCGACGCGGCCACCGACATGCTGGTGCTGCGCCCGCTGATCGCCAGCCACAAGCAGGACATCATCGACACCGCGACGCGCATCGGCACCGCCGAGTTCGCCAAGCACATGCCGGAATATTGCGGGGTGATTTCGGTCAACCCGACGACCAAGGCCAAGCCGGAGCGCATCGCTTACGAGGAGGCGCAGTTCGATATGGCGGTCCTCGAGCGTGCGATCGAGCGCGCGACGCTGCTGCCGATCGACAAGGTGATCGACGAGCTGGGCAAGGACCTGAAGGTCGAGGAAGTCGGCGAAGCCCTGGCCGGCCATGTGGTCATCGACATCCGCCACCCCGATAGCGCCGAAGAGCAGCCCTTGCAGCTGCCAGGCATCGAAGTGCAGACGTTGCCGTTCTACGCCCTGAACAGTCGTTTCAAAGAGTTGGATGCCAATCGCCAATATCTGCTGTATTGCGATAAAGGCGTTATGAGTCGTTTGCATGCCCACCATTTGCTCAACGAGGGGCATGCCAATGTGCGCGTTTATCGTCCGGCATAAGACGCCCGGGTTGAATGGCGGGAGCATCCGCCATCGCCCTCCCGACCACCAGGCAGCTTGAAGCTGCCGCCATGCCTTCACACCGCCTGGCCGAATTCGCATTTAGTTAATACTCGCCGCCTAGACTTAGCGGCACACCGAATCCTCTGATCGAGATACACAAGTGATCGAAAATCTACGCAACATCGCCATCATCGCCCACGTCGACCACGGTAAAACCACCCTGGTCGACAAACTCCTGCGCCAGTCCGGCACCCTCGAGCGCAACGAGCTCAACGACGAGCGCGTGATGGACAGCAACGACCAGGAAAAAGAGCGCGGCATCACCATTCTGGCGAAAAACACCGCGATCAACTGGAACGGCTACCACATCAACATCGTCGACACCCCCGGCCACGCCGACTTCGGCGGTGAAGTGGAGCGCGTGATGTCGATGGTCGACTCCGTGCTGCTGCTGGTCGACGCCCAGGACGGCCCGATGCCGCAAACCCGTTTCGTGACCAAGAAGGCTTTCGAAGCCGGCCTGCGTCCGATCGTGGTGATCAACAAGGTCGACCGTCCGGGCGCGCGTCCGGACTGGGTGCTGGACCAGATCTTCGACCTGTTCGACAACCTCGGCGCCACCGAAGAACAGCTGGACTTCAAAGTCGTCTACGCCTCGGCCCTGAACGGCATCGCCGGCCTCGACCACAGCGACATGGCCGAAGACATGACCCCGCTGTACCAGTCCATCGTCGACAACGTGCCGGCGCCGTCGGTCGACCGCGACGGTCCGTTCCAGATGCAGATTTCCGCCCTGGACTACAACAGCTTCCTCGGCGTCATCGGTGTGGGCCGTATCGCCGGCGGCCGCGTCACGCCGAACACCCGGGTGGTGGCCAGCGATACCTACGGCAAGCGCCGCAACGGCCGTATTCTCAAGCTGATGGGTCACCACGGTCTGCACCGCGTCGATGTGGAAGAAGCGGCTGCCGGCGACATCGTCTGCATCAGCGGTATGGACGAGCTGTTCATTTCCGACACCCTGTGCGACATCAACAACGTCGAGGCGATGAAGCCGCTGACCGTCGACGAGCCGACCGTTTCCATGACCTTCCAGGTCAACGACTCGCCGTTCTGCGGTAAGGAAGGCAAATTCGTCACCAGCCGCAACATCAAGGAGCGTCTGGACAAGGAGCTGCTGTACAACGTGGCCCTGCGCGTGGAAGAAGGCGACAGCGCCGACAAGTTCAAGGTCTCCGGCCGCGGCGAACTGCACCTCTCGGTACTGATCGAAACCATGCGTCGCGAAGGCTTCGAAATGGGTGTCGGCCGTCCGGAAGTGATCATCCGCGAAGTCGACGGCGTCAAGCAGGAACCGTACGAGAACGTCACCATCGACATCCCTGAAGAATCCCAGGGCAAGGTCATGGAAGAAATGGGTCTGCGTAAAGGCGACCTGACCAACATGTCGCCGGATGGCAAGGGCCGTGTACGCCTGGAATACAACATCCCGGCCCGTGGTCTGATCGGCTTCCGTAACCAGTTCCTGACCCTGACCAACGGTGCGGGCATCCTGACCTCGATCTTCGATCGCTACGACACCATGAAGTCCGGGCACATGTCCGGCCGCCAGAACGGCGTACTGGTGTCGGTCGAGACCGGCAAGGCGCTGACCTACTCGCTGGAAACCCTGCAGGCGCGCGGCAAGCTGTTCGTCGAGCACGGCCAGGAGATCTACAACGGTCAGATCGTCGGCCTCAACAGCCGCGACAACGACCTGGGCGTCAACCCGACCAAGGGCAAGAAGCTCGACAACATGCGCGCTTCCGGCAAGGACGAAACCATCGCCCTGGTGCCGCCGGTGCGCTTCACCCTTGAGCAGGCCCTGGAATTCATCCAGGACGACGAGCTGTGCGAAGTGACGCCGAAGTCGATCCGTCTGCGCAAGAAGATCCTCGACGAAGGCGAGCGCACCCGCGCCGCGAAGAAAGCCAAGGCCTGATCCTAAAGCCTGGTGACTGAAAAGCCCCCGTCAGCTCTGGCTGGCGGGGGCTTTTTTGTGGTTGGACAGTCCTGAACGACCACTCTGGGCCCGGTTAAGCCTTGTCCATCGAAGCTTAGTGGCATCTTGCCAACCAGGGGCTAGGCTTCAGTCAACCCGGCGTTGTCTTTCCGGGCGCTGAGCGGGGTGGATGGTGCGTGCCGGCGGTTGCGACCGCGCAAGTTACCGGAGCTGGCGTTGGCTCAGGCGGGCGGCACGGTTCCGGATAACCGGCATCGGTGCGTCATAACGCTGAGGTGCGCGAGATGAATGGTTGCCATGTTGGTGGGCGGCGCTGGGCGGGACTTTTCGCAGGGCTTTGCATGGCTTTGCTAACCGCCAGCAGCCAGGCGCTGGACTTCAATAATTCGGAGTCGGCGGGCAATGCGACTATCGACAACGAAAATGACACCCTCACCTTCAATGACCAGAGCGACGCTGGCAGCGCAACGGTTGATAACGACACCGGTACCGTGATCTTTAACGATCAGAGTACGGCGGCGAATGCCACCATCGTCAACATCGACGATGCCACCACCGAGTTTTACGATCAGAGCAGCGCAGGTAGCGCCACCCTGACCAATGAGTTGGATGGCAGCACCGAATTCTATGGCAGTAGCAGCGCGAGCGATGCCACCATTCTCACCGAGGATGGCGGCAGCACCGAGTTCAACGGCAACAGCACCGCGGGCAATGCCCGCCTGATCGCCAACGACAGCGGCTTTGTGGAGCACCGGGCCGAATGGCGATAACCGTCTGTCTGTGGGCTCCGTCGAGGGTAGCGGCAACTTCTTTCTGGGCTCGGTGCTGCTGAGCGTCGGCTCCAACAATCTTTCCACCGAAATGTCCGGACAGTTCAGCGACGGCACGGGTGCCGGCCTGACCAAAGTTGGCACCGGCATCCTGACCCTGAGCGGCGACAGCAGCGACATCTTCAACGCGGCGATTAGCATTGAAGGCGGGCTGATCAACTTCAATAGCGAGGGCAGCTTTGGCGATGGCAGCATCACCCTCGATGGTGGCGGCCTGCAATGGGCAACGGGCACCACGACCGATATCTCCAACCGGCTTACCCCGCTAGGCAGCGCTGGCGGCGTCTTCGACACCAATGGCAACGACGTGACCCTGGCCACGGCGCTGAGCGGCAGCGGCGCTCTGAGCAAAACCGGCAACGGCCTATTGCTACTCAATGCGGTCAACAGTTACGGCGGCGGCACCCTGGTGCAAGCCGGCACCCTGCGTCAGAGCGTGGCGGGTGGTCTGGTCGGCGACAGCGCCTATACGCTTAATGGTGGCACCCTGGATCTGAATAACTTCGACCTGAGCATAAGTTCCCTGGCCGGCAGCGGTGGATCGGTGGCGTTGGGCAGCGCCCAACTGACGGTGAACCAGACCGGCAACAGCAGCTACGCCGGCAGCATCAATGGCACGGGTGGTTTGACCAAGCTGGGCGCGGGCACCCTGACCTTGAGCGGCGCCAGCAGCTACACCGGCGCCACCCAGGTGGACGGCGGAAGCCTGTTGGTCAATGGTTCGCTGCTTTCCGTGGTGACGGTCGGCAGCGGCGCCATTTTAGGCGGTGACGGCAGCGTCGGTGCTACGCAAGTGGATGCGGGCGGTACCCTGGCGCCCGGCAATTCCATCGGCACGCTGTTTATCAATGGCGACCTGAGTTTCGATGGCGCCTCCATCTATCAGGTGGAGGTCGATCAGGCCGGTAATACCGACCTGCTGGTGGTCAGCGGTCAGGCCAGCCTGGCCGGCACCGTACAGGTGCTGGCCGGGCCCGGCGAATATGCCCTGGGTACTGTGTACAGTATTTTGCAGAGCGGCAGCCCGCTGCTCGGGCAGTTCGATGCGGTGACCAGCAACCTGGCGTTTCTCGACCCCAGCCTGACCTACAGCAGCGACGAGGTGTTCCTGACCCTGCTG
>CBIHQF010000364.1:0-4753 GCA_966211665.1 uncultured Pseudomonas sp.
GCCATGCGCTGTTCGGCGAGCGGCGCATTCCCGGTGAAGTGATCGCCCAGCAGCGTATGGTCGGTCGCGGCTACTGGAGCCAGGCCGAGCTGGCCCGGCATGGCTTCAAGCACAGCGCGGCGACCGTCGAGTCGATGGAGGCGCAGCTGATTCTGATCCTCTCCGGCGCCTATATCGGTTACCTGCCGGAGCATTACGCGCAGTCCTGGGTCGAGCAGGGCCGTTTGCGCGTACTGCTGCCGGCGACCTTCGGCTATCAGGCGCCGTTTTCCCTGATCCTGCGTCGCGGGCGTTCCCGCGAAGCCTTGTTGCAGACCTTTCGCGACCTGCTGAAAGCGCAGCTCAATGCCGCTGACTAGCCATCCAGGCTCTCGATAATCCGGCCGGCCGTGCGCCAACCGGCAAAGCCATCGACCAGAAAGCGTGCATCCAGGCCCATGGCCGCCAGAGTCGCGGCGCAACCCTGGCTGATTTCGTGACCATGGGCGCAGTAGAAAATCGCCGGCCGGTCCCTGGGGATAGCGTCTTTCCAGGTGAATAGCGCGTCGGGGTCGCGCCATTGCGCCCCAGGAATCTGTGCCGCGTCGGCCAGGCGCACGCCGGCTCGGCGCACATCGACCAGGCTGAAAATCTGGCCTGCCGCTTGCCACTGCGCCAGTTCGCTTATAGAGATTCGGTTCATCGCTCGGCTCCCATTCAGTTCAGTCCCAGATGCACCAGTAAACCGATCAGGGCGCAGGCCCCGATCGTCTCGATCACCCCGCGCTTGAACTTCAACAACGCCACGGCCGCGGCCAGGGCGAGCAGTGCCGAGGGCCAGTCGAAGGTGCCGCTAAAACCTTGCGGCCAAAGCACGTGGTAGCCGAAGAACAGCGCCAGATTGAGGATCACCCCGACCACCGCGGCGGTGATGCCGGTCAGCGGGGCGGTGAATTTCAGTTCGCCGTGGGTCGATTCCACCAGCGGCCCGCCGGCGAGAATGAACAGGAACGACGGCAGAAAGGTGAACCAGGTGACCAGAACAGCCGCCACGGCGCCGGCGAGAAATACCTGTTCGGGGCCGAATACCTGCTGCACGTAAGCACCGACGAAGGCGACGAAGGCCACGACCATGATCAGCGGCCCCGGCGTGGTTTCGCCCAGAGCCAGGCCGTCGATCATCTGCGTCGGGGTCAGCCAGCCGTAATGGCCGATGGCGCCCTGGTAGACATAAGGCAGCACCGCATAGGCGCCGCCGAAGGTCAACAGCGCGGCCTTGGTGAAGAACCAGGCCATCTGCGTCAGGGTGCCGTCCCAGCCATACAGCCAGACCAGCAGGCCCATCGGCAACAGCCAGAGCGCGGCGCCGACGGCGGCGATTTTCGCCAGGTGCGCGGCGCGAAAATGCGTATGGGCGGGGGGCGGGGTATCGTCGTCGATCAGCGCCGGGCCGAAGGATTTGTCGCTCGCCGCATGGCCGCCACCGACGCTGAACTGCGCCGGCAACAAACGCCCGCCGATATAACCGAGCAGCGCCGCGCCGAGCACGATCAGCGGGAAGGGCACATTGAGGGCGAAAATCGCGACGAATGAGGCAGCCGCAATCGCCCATAGCCAGTTGTTTTTCAGCGCCCGCGAACCGATGCGGTAGGCCGCCTGCAGCACTATAGCGGTCACCGCCGGCTTGATCCCATAGAAGATGCCGGCCACCAGTGGCACGTCGCCGAAGGCGATATAGACCCACGACAAGGCGATCAGGATAAACAGCGACGGCAGCACGAACAGCCCGCCGGCGATCACCCCGCCCCAGGTGCGATGCATCAGCCAGCCGATATAGGTGGCCAACTGCTGCGCCTCGGGGCCGGGCAGCAACATGCAGTAGTTCAACGCATGCAGGAAACGCCGCTCGGACAGCCAGCGGCGTTTCTCCACCAACTCCTGGTGCATGATGGCGATCTGCCCGGCCGGGCCACCGAAGCTGATCAGCCCCAGCTTGAGCCAGAACCAGAAGGCTTGCATCAGGCTGACGGGTTCGACGCTCTGCTCGGCAGGCGCTATGTGGTCATTCATCGGTGGTTTCTTCCTTTACGAAGGCGGCCAACAAGCCATCGAACAGGCTGCTGGCGGCGTTGAGCAATTGGTCGTCATCGGTAAGGGTTTCGCGCAGCCCGGCCAGCACCCGCTCGACGCCGGCGGCTTCCGCTGGCTGCGCGCCACCGATATCCAGGTAGTGCACCAAGGCGGCGACGCGTTGCAGGCCGGGTTCGGCGAGGGCGAAGCTGGCGATCAGGGTTTCGCAGGTCACGCGCTGGCCGACGTGGCTGAAGGCCGCGCCGTCATAGTCGAAACCCAGGGCCTCGGCGGGGCACTCCTCGGGCGAACGCAGCCAGACGAAGCGTGCTTCGGGGTCGATAAAGCGGCGGATCAGCCAGGCGCTGGCCAGGCGATCGACCCAGGGCCGCCGGCGCGTGGCCCAGAGCCGACCGCGGTAATCGCGCCGGTCCAATAGTTCGATGGACTGATCCTGGCTGCTCGGCTCGTCCGCGCACAGGGCGCGGCTGACCGCGCTTTCCAAGGCTTGCAGGGCGTCGTCGAGTTGCTGTTTGGCCGGGCCGGGGAAGAAGTCGATGCTCGCGAGTTGCGCGAAGGCTTTGCGCAGTTTGCGGATCTGCTTGGTGCAGGCCAATGCATTCTCTGCATGCAATCCGGCGTGACAGGCGCCGACTTCGCCGAGCAGCTTGGCGTAGTCGGCGCTGCGTTCGAACAGCGGGATAAAGCGCTCGCCTTCGGCATCGTCGATCGGCAGCAGATAGGCGGTGCCGTTGATCGCCAGAATGTCACGTTCGATGGCGACCATGGCCTCGCGGCAGGCCGGGTTGTCCGGCAGCAAGTAGACGCCATCGCGCAGCACGGCGGCACCGCTGGCTTTCAATGCACGCCAGGCACGCATGCGCGCGGTGGCATTGGCGGTGGGGAGACCGAGAATCAGGCTGAGCCATTTTTTCATCGCTAGTACTACATAATTGGTAGCTTTCGCGACATTACTCTTTATTATGCCGCAGGAAAAGCCTGTTAAAGCCATGCGCGGCCTTGTGGCAAACTGCGCGACATCAGGAGAGACCGATGTCACGCCCCCAATGCCCTCGCTGTTGTCGCCCGTTCGAGCACTGTTTGTGCGCGCTTATCCCGCAACTGCACAGCCGCACCCGGCTGCTGATTCTGCAACACCCCAGCGAGGTCAAACATGCGCTGAACACCGCGCGCTTGGCCGCTCTGGGCCTGTGCAACGCCGAGCTGCGGGTGGGTGAAGTGTTCGAGGACTTGCCCGGGTTGCTGGCGCAGCCGGGGTATCAGGCCTGTTTGTTGTTTCCGGGGGAGGGCGCGCAACCGCTAGCGCACTATGCCGGGCAGATGGACGAGCAGCCGCTGTTGCTGGTGGTGCCCGATGGCACCTGGCGCAAGGCGCGTAAATTGCTGCACTGCAATCCGCTGCTGGCGGCCTTGCCGCGGGTCACGCTGGCGCCCGGCCTGCAGTCGCGCTATCGGCTGCGCAAGGCGCCGATGCCGGGGGCCTTGTCGACCATCGAGGCGATAGCCTGCGCCCTGGACATCCTCGAAGCGCCGCAGCGTTTCGATGCCTTGCTGCGGCCTTTCGACGCCCTGATCGACGGGCAGATCGCCGCCATGGGCGAGTGGACTTATCAGCGTAATCACGGCGAAGGGGCATAGCCTCAGCCTGTAACCCAACACAGTCCGAATAACCCGGATCGCATGTTTCTGTAGCCCGTAATCCGGGGGCTACCTCGTCTTCCCGGTTTGGATCCGGGCTACAAACGCGTTGCGACTGTGGTGTAGCCCGAATAAGCCTTGGCGCAATCCGGGTGACGTAATCCCGGATTACGCTGGCGCTTATCTGGGCTACGGATTGCGTATCCCCTGTCGCGCGGATGAAATCCGGGTGCGGCTTTTTTGTAAGTGCAGATTTTTCCCGTATTGCATCTACGGCCTACAAAAGCGTCGCTTGCCATGGTCCGTTTTTAGCGTTCGCGCAGCGCTTCGGCGCGGGCTTTGAGTACCGGCTTGAGCAGATAGTCCAATACGCTTTTTTCGCCGGTGATGATGTCCACGGTGGCGACCATGCCGGGGATGATCAGCAGTGGCTGCGCGTCGCTGCCCAGGTGGTTCTTATCGGTGCGGACCTGGATCAGGTAGAAGCTGCGGCCGTCCTTGTCGACTATGGTGTCGGCGCTGATCAGTTCCAGATTGGCCTTGAGGCCGCCATAGATGGTGTAGTCATAGGCGTTGAACTTGATCATGGCTTTCTGCCCCGGATGCAGGAAGGCCACATCCTGGGGGCGTACCCGGGCTTCGATCAGCAGGTTGTCTTCCAGCGGCACGATTTCCAGCATGTCGCTGCCCGGCTGGACGACGCCGCCGATGGTATTGATCTTCAGCTGTTTGATGATGCCCTTGACCGGGGATGTCACCGTGGTGCGGCTGACCCGGTCCTGGATCGCAACGCTGGAGGCGGTGATTTTCTGCCATTGGGTGCGCGCTTCGTTGAGGTTCTTGAAGGCCTCGGCGCGAAACGCCAGCTCGGATTGCTCGATCCGGCTTTGCATCTCGTTGGCGGCGGCCTCCGCCCGTGGCAGGGCCAGGGTGGTGGCATCCAGGGCACCGCGGATCTCGACGAGGCTGCGCCGCAGGCGCAGTACCTCGACGGCAGAGATAGCCCCGGAGGCTACCAGCGGCGTGGACATGTTCAGCTCCTGCT
>CBIHQF010000365.1:0-4749 GCA_966211665.1 uncultured Pseudomonas sp.
GCCCAAGGGGTGAGCGCAGCGAATCAAGTGACTCGCCCGTGAGGGGCGAAACCAGGACGCTGGTTCGACACGTTAATGAACCTGTTCCAGAAGCAGAGAGCGCCGCGATCAAAAAACACAAAATTGCCAGTCCGGTGTCAAGCCCGCCTGCCCCACAAAAATGCGATGAACCGAAAATTTTAGGACTCCGGGAGAGCGGTACTCAGAAGATCGAGCGCGAGGCCTTGAAGAAAAACCAGCCCTCGCATTGATTGTTGTGGCCGACATAGGCCACGCACTCTTCACCGTTCAGGCTGGAATTGGAGTAGGACATATCCAGGTCGATGCCCAGCCAGGGGCGGGAGAGGTTCAGCGACCAATCGTTGAACAGTTTTACCCGGCGTCCGTCGTTGAGTACTGCGGGCGAGTTCAGCAGATGGTGCCCATACCTGAGGGTAACGGACAGGCCGAGCGCATCGAGGTGGCCGAAGTCCGCCAGCAGGGTGCTGTCCAGGCGGTTGGGGTCGTTGCTCACGGCCAGGCCCAGGCGCCGTTCGGCGAAGGTCAGGCCGGCATAGACGTCCTGGCTGTCGAGATGGCTGAAGCCGGGGCGGCTGTAGTGGATGGCGCCGATCTCGTAACCCAGGGCGTCGTCGAAGCGTTGCCGGTAGCCGGCATAGGTGTTCCATTCGGTGTGATGCCCGGGCAGGACGCCGAGGCTGGGTGCCCACTGGCCGAAGTACCAGCCACTTTCGTGGGCCAGGTCCAGCCCGCCGTGGAAGGCCCCGGCGCTCTGCGGTTGTACCAGGCCTTGGGCCATGCTGCGGCTGGGCGCGGTGCCGAGTCTCAGGTCGTAGGCGCCCAGCTCCCGTTCCAGCACGCTCGGGTGTGCGGCCAGGTTGACTCCGATAAGCGCCAGACCGAGCAAGTAACGCATCCGTCCCTCCCGCAGTGCGATCGTGCTATGCAGGGTAACGGGCTGCGGTGGCGGCAATGGGACAGCAATGGGCGATTTCCAGCGCCACCTAGAGCAGGCTCTCCTTGCACCACAGCTCCAGCGCCTGGCTCAGCGGCAGTACTTCGCCGGGGCGGCTCAGGGCGTAGCCGGGCAACTGACCGATGCGCGCCTGGAATTCCGGGTGTTGCAGCACTTCGAGCAGGGCGCCCATGGCCGGCAGCTCCAGGCTGTCCTGGTGGCAGAGCAAACAATAGTGCTCACGGGCCATGGGGATAAAGGCCAGGCCGAACATCCGCGCCGCCGCCTCGACGCCGAAACCGACATCGGCCATGCCGCTGGCGACGTAGGCGGCGACCGCGGCGTGGGTGTATTCCTCGTTATGGAAGCCGTCGATGCCGGCGCTGTCGATCCGTGCCTGTTGCAGCAGGCTTTCCAGCAGCATACGCGTGCCCGAGCCCTGTTCGCGGTTGACCAGACGCAGGCCGCTGCGTTGCAGGTCGGCCAGCCCGGCGATGCCCAGCGGGTTGCCGGGGGCGAGGATCAGCCCCTGGGTGCGCACGACGAAGGTGATCACCCGGTGCTCGGCGCGCAGCCAGGGTTGGATGCGCGCCATGCTCAGGTTGCCCAGCGGTCCGGCCGGAACGTGCAGGCCGGCCAGGTCGCAGTCGCGGCGTTGCAGCGAGAGCATCGCCTCGACGCCGCTGCGAAACTGCAATTCCCACTGCCAGCGGCCGTCCTGTTCCAGCCATTCGCGCAACGCCGCCACGGCGAAACCGTGGCTGGCATGGATGCGCAGTCCGGGGCGGGTTTCCTGCAGCGCGCGGTTGAGTTCGACCTCCAGTTCGCCGGCGAGATTGTCCAGTTGCGGAGTCAGGCGCGCGCGAATCCGTTGATCGGCGCGCAGCAGTTTTTCTCCAAGGCTGGTGAGGTGCGCGCCCTTGCCACGCTCCAGGGCGATCAGCGGGCTGCCGAAGAAGGCTTCCCATTTGCCCAGCAGGTTCCAGGCATGCCGATAGGAGTAGCCGCTGCGGGCGGCGGCCTCGGTCAGCTTGCCGCAGTCGTGGACGTTTTGCAGCAGGCTCATGCCCTGGGGATCGAGGCTGCTGCCATCGGTTTGGTGAAAGCGCCAATGCGGTTGGATCTCGATGCGGATCATATGCTCTCTGATTCATATTTGTTGCGGCGTAACTGCATGTTAGCTTGGCTTCACGTGATTTTCATGATCCGCAAATAAGAACTCAATTTCATATGTTGTGTGCCTGATAGGTCACTCGATCGCTCGCCGGATAATGTCGGCGGCGGTTGGTCGTCACCCAGCACAACGGCCGGAGCCTCGAAACATGGCCAAGCTTGCCCCGCATGCCGATTTCCCGCAGTACCAGGCCGTCACCCGCGAGGTGTTGGCGGCGCACCGCGACGAACCGGGCGCCCTGCTGCCCATTCTTCACGACATCCAGGATCGGCTCGGCGCCGTGCCGCCCGAGATGCTGCCGATGATCGCCGAAGACCTGTGCCTGTCGCGCGCCGAAGTGCATGGGGTGGTCAGCTTCTACCATGACTTTCGCGCCAGCCCGCCGGGGCGTGTGCACCTGAAGCTGTGCCAGGCCGAGGCCTGCCAGTCGATGGGCGCCAAGGCGCTGACCGCTGAGCTGCAGGAAAAACTTGGCCTGCAACTGGGCGAGACCCGCGCCGACGGCAGCCTGACCCTGGAGGCGGTGTATTGCCTGGGCAACTGCGCCTGTGCGCCGAATGCCATGCTCAACGGCGAGCTGCACGGCCGGGTCGATGTCGAGGATCTGCTGGACCTGGTGGAAGAACAGGAGGCGCGGCTATGAGTTCGCCAATTACCGTCTATGTACCGCGCGACGCCAGCGCCCTGAGCCTGGGCGCCGACAAGGTGGCCCGGGCCATAGTCGCCGAGGCCGCTGCGCGCAATATCGAGGTGCGCCTGGTGCGTAACGGTTCGCGCGGGCTGTTCTGGTTGGAGCCGCTGGTCGAGGTCGCCACCCCGGCCGGGCGCGTCGCCTATGGTCCGGTCAAATCCCGCGACGTCGCCGGCTTGTTCGATGCCAACTTTCTCGACGGCGGCGAGCATTCGCTCGGTCTTGGCCTGACCGAGGAGATCGACTACCTCAAGCGTCAGCAACGCCTGACCTTCGCCCGCGCCGGGATCACCGATCCGCTGTCGCTGGCCGACTATATCGCCCATGACGGTTACCGCGGCCTCAAGCGCGCGCTGCAAATCGGCGCCGAGGCGACCATCGCCGAGGTGCTCGATTCCGGCCTGCGCGGGCGCGGCGGCGCGGCCTTTCCCACCGGGATCAAATGGCGCACCGTGGCCGGTTGCACGGCTGCGCAGAAGTACATCGTGTGCAACGCCGACGAGGGCGACTCGGGCACCTTCTCCGACCGTATGGTGATGGAGGACGATCCTTTCGTGCTGATCGAGGGCATGACCATCGCCGCCCTGGCGGTGGGCGCCACCGAAGGCTACATCTATCTGCGCTCGGAATACCCGCACGCCGAGGCCGCGCTCAAGGCGACCATCGCTACGGCCTATGCCGAGGGCTACCTGGGCGATGACATTCTCGGCAGCGGCCAGCGCTTCCATCTGCACCTGCGCCGCGGCGCCGGCGCCTATGTCTGCGGTGAGGAAACCTCGCTGCTGGAAAGCCTCGAAGGCAAGCGCGGCGAAGTGCGGCCCAAGCCGCCGTTGCCGGCGATCGAGGGCCTGTTCGGTATGCCCACGGTGATCAACAACGTGATCTCGCTGGCCTCGGTGCCGATCATTCTCGACAAGGGCGGCGCTTATTACCGCGACTTCGGCATGGGCCGCTCGCTCGGCACCCTGCCGATCCAGCTGACCGGCAACATCGCCCGCGGCGGCCTGATCGAGCTGGCCTTCGGCATCACCCTGCGCGAACTGCTCTACGACTACGGCGGCGGCTCGGCCAGCGGCCGGCCTATCCGCGCGGTGCAGGTCGGCGGTCCGCTCGGCGCCTACCTGCCGGAAGCGCAATTCGACACGCCGCTGGATTACGAGGCCTTCGCCGCTCTTGGCGCGGTGCTCGGCCACGGCGGCATAGTAGTGTTCGACGATACGGTCGACATGGCCGATATGGCCCGCTACGCCATGGAGTTCTGCGCCATCGAATCCTGCGGCAAGTGCACGCCCTGCCGGATCGGCTCGACCCGCGGCGAAGAGTTGCTCGAGCAGATCATAGTCGCCCGCTCCGAAGGCCCGCAGCCGGGGCGTATCGAGCTGCTCAAGAGCCTGTGCGACACCATGCTCGGCGCCTCGCTCTGCGCCCTCGGCGGCATGACCCCCTATCCGGTGCTGAGCGCCATCAATCACTTTCCCGAAGACTTCGGCGTGTCGAAAGACAGCGCCGAAGCCCGCTGATCCGGAGACGTCCCCATGGCCCTGTTTCGTGAACTCGACTACGGAACCCCCGCCCGCACCGGCGCCCCGGTAACGGTGGAAATCGACGGCACGTCCATCACCGTGCCGGCTGGTACTTCGGTGATGCGCGCCGCCCAGGAGGCGGGCATCTCGGTGCCGAAACTGTGCGCCAGCGACAGCCTGGAGCCGTTCGGCTCGTGCCGCCTGTGTACCGTGGAAATCGAAGGTCGGCGCGGTTTCCCGGCCTCCTGCACGACTCCGGTGGAGCCGGGTATGAAGGTGCGCACGCAAAGCCCCAAACTCGCCGAACTGCGCCGCGGCACCATGGAGCTGTATATCTCCGATCACCCGCTCGACTGCCTGACCTGCTCGGCCAACGGCAACTGCGAGCTGCAGGACATGGCCGGCG
>CBIHQF010000366.1:0-4728 GCA_966211665.1 uncultured Pseudomonas sp.
AAAGGGGGAGGGCTGTGATATAACACCGGGCATTCTTCAGGACAACAGGAAGCCTTTTTATGACGCATAAGGCCGATGCGCCCTTCGTGCCGCTCAATATCGCCGTGCTGACCGTCAGCGATACCCGCAACCGGGAAACCGATACCTCCGGCCAGTTGTTCGTCGACCGCCTGCAGGCGGCCGGGCACACCCTGGCGGCGCGGGTCTTGCTCAAGGACGATCTGTACAAAATCCGCGCCCAGGTGGCCACCTGGATCGCCGAGGACGAGGTGCAGGTCGTGCTGATCACCGGCGGCACCGGGTTCACCGGACGCGACAGCACGCCCGAGGCTGTGAGCTGTTTGCTGGATAAACAGGTGGATGGTTTCGGCGAACTGTTCCGGCAGATTTCTGTCGCCGATATCGGTACTTCCACCGTGCAGTCGCGCGCGCTGGCCGGTTTGGCCAACGGCACCCTGGTGTGCTGCCTGCCGGGTTCGACCAATGCCTGCCGTACCGCATGGGATGGCATCCTCGCCGAGCAGTTGGACGCGCGTCACCGGCCCTGCAACTTCGTCGCCCACTTGAAGCAGGCCGCTGCCTGCGAGAGCCGTGGATGAGTGGTTGCGATCAACCCGGCCTGATGCCGGTCGAAGCGGCATTGCAACGCTTGTTGGCGATGGCCGAGACGACGCCGATTGTCGAGATCCAGCGGGTGGCCTTGGCCGAGGCCGCCGGCCGGGTATTGGCCGAGCCTCTGATCGCCGGTCTGGATCTGCCGCCATGGCCCAATAGTGCGATGGATGGCTACGCCTTGCGCTTGGCCGATTGGACCGGCGAAGCGCTGCCGGTGAGCCAGCGGATTCAAGCGGGCAGTGCGCCCGAGCCTTTGCAGCCGGGTAGTTGCGCGCGGATCTTCACCGGCGCGCCCATGCCCTTGGGCGCCGATACGGTGGAGATGCAGGAAAACGCCGTGCTCGGCGACGATGGCCGGGTCCGCTTCAGCGAGCCGTTGCGGCTCGGTCAGAACGTGCGTGCGCAGGGCCAGGAAACCCGTATCGGCGACGAGGTGTTGCCTGCTGGAACACGCCTGGGGCCGATCGAACTAGGTCTGGCGGCCTCGCTCGGCTTTGCCGGGTTGCCGGTGCGTCGGCGCATGCGGGTGGCGGTATTGTCCACCGGCGACGAGTTGGTCGAACCCGGCCAGCCCCTCGGGCCAGGGCAAATCTATAACAGCAATCGCATCGTATTGATCAACTGGTTGCAGCGCCTCGGCTGCGAGGTGGTGGATGCCGGCATTCTCGTCGACGATCTCGAACAGACCCGCACGGCGCTGGCGGCGTTGGGCGATGTCGACCTGATTCTATCCACCGGTGGGGTGTCGGTGGGCGAGGCGGATTTCCTCGGTCTGGCATTGCGCGAAGAGGGCGAGTTGTCTCTGTGGAAGTTGGCGATCAAACCCGGTAAACCGCTGACCTGCGGGCATTTTCGCGGTGTGCCGGTAATCGGCTTGCCGGGCAACCCGGCATCGACCCTGGTGACCTTCGCCTTGCTGGCACGGCCCTATCTGCTGCGCCGCCTCGGTGTGCAGCGGGTAGAGCCCTTGGGCTTCAATGTGTCAGCGGGCTTCGTCTGGGATAAGCCGGGTAAGCGTCGCGAGTACCTGCGGGCGCGTTTGGAAAACGGCCGCGTACTGCCTTATCCCAACCAGAGTTCTGGTGTGCTGCGCAGCGCGGCATGGGCCGAAGGGTTCGCCGAGGTGCTGGAGGGCACGACGCTGGCCATCGGCGATAGTGTACGGTTTATCCCGCTGAGCGAGGTGCTGGGGTAGGCGTCGCGGCGGAGATTGGTATCGCCAGCAAGCTGGCTCCTACAGTGGGCGCCTTCGGCGTCCGATCGTGCCTGTGCTTTGCGACCGATCGCGACCAAGGCCGCTCCTACGGGA
This sequence comes from uncultured Pseudomonas sp., assembly GCA_966211665.1. GTDB lineage: Bacteria > Pseudomonadota > Gammaproteobacteria > Pseudomonadales > Pseudomonadaceae > Aquipseudomonas. The sequence continues at coordinate 1,925 of CBIHQF010000366.1, forward strand.
GGAGGTCGCGTTGAGGGCTATGTCACGGGTTCGATTACGTCTGGCGCGGAGCGTCAGCAATTGCGCTCCCACGCTGGGGCGTGGGAGCGATCAGTCACGGGAGCGCTCAACGGGGTTCACGCCCGGCTACCGAGGCTTTCGGCGCGGCGGAGCCAGCTTTGGCGTTGCTCCTCGGAGGAGGGGCGCACCGGGGCGAATTCGCTGAGGCGGCGGGTTTTGATGCCGCTGAAGCCGAGGATGGTGCGAATCATCTGGCGGTGAGCCGGGGCGCCGTAAACCCAGCGGAAGTACCAGGGCGGCGTGTCCATGGTCACCAACAAGTCGGCCGTGCGCCCGCTGAGCAGTTTGTCCCAGAGTTGCGAGCGGTTGCGGTATTTGAAGGCGAAGCCGGGCAGGAAGGTGCGGTCGAAGAAGCCCTTGAGCAAAGCGGGAATGCCGCCCCACCAGACCGGGTAGACGAATACCAGGTGTTCGGCCCAGTGGATTTGTCGCTGCGCTTCGAGCAAATCCGGTTCGAGGATCTGGCTCTGTTCGTAGCCGCCACGCAGAATCGGGTCGAAGCTCATCTCGCCGAGTTTCAACTGCCGCACCACGTGGCCTTTGTCGCGTGCGCCTTGGGCATAGGCTTCGCCCAGGGCCGTACACAAGCTGACATTCTTCGGGGTGCCGAGAATCATCAGGATGCGTTTGCCGTCGCCTTCGATCGGCGTCGCGCCGCTTTTCGTTTCGGTCATCCTCACTTCGCTCCTAGCATGGTTTCCGGGCGTACCCAGGTGTCGAATTGTTCTTCGGTCAAATAGCCGAGGGCCAAGGCGGCGGCGCGCAGGGTGAGGCCCTCCGCGTAGGCTTTTTTGGCGATTTCCGCAGCTCTGTCGTAGCCGATATGCGGGTTCAGCGCGGTGACCAGCATCAGCCCGCGCTCCAAGTGCGCCGCCATCTGCTGGCTATCGGGCTGCAGACCGGCGATGCAGTGCTGCTGGAAGTTGCGGCAGCCATCGGCCAGCAGGCGAATCGATTGCAACAGGTTGTAGATGATCACCGGCTTGAACACATTGAGCTGCAGATGGCCTTGGCTCGCGGCGAAGCCGATGGTGACATCGTTGCCCATGACCTGACAGGCGAGCATCGACAGCGCTTCGCATTGGGTCGGGTTGACCTTGCCCGGCATGATCGAACTGCCGGGCTCGTTGGCCGGCAAGCGCACTTCGGCAAAGCCGGCGCGCGGGCCCGAGCCGAGCAGGCGCAGGTCGTTGGCGATTTTGCTCAAAGCCACCGCAAGGGTTTTCAGAGCTCCGGATAGATGGGTCAAGGGCTCGTGCCCGGCCAGGGCGGCAAATTTATTCGGGGCGCTGATCAATGGCAGGCCGCTGAGGGCCGCGAGTTCGGCGGCGATGGCCTCGGCAAAGCCGCTCGGCGCGTTGAGCCCGGTGCCGACCGCGGTGCCGCCCTGGGCCAGTTCGCAGACCGCCGGCAGGCTGGCGCGAATGGCGCGGTCGGCGTAGTCGAGCTGGGCGACGAAGGCCGACAGCTCCTGGCCGAAGGTGATGGGGGTGGCATCCATCAGGTGCGTGCGCCCGGTTTTCAGAACCCGGGCATGGCGCTCGGCCTGCTCGCTCAAGCCTTCGCGCAGCTCCGCCACGGCGGGTAGCAAATCGTGCATGACGGCTTTTACCGTGGCGATGTGCATGGCGGTGGGAAAACAGTCGTTGGAGCTCTGCGCGTGGTTGACGTGGTCGTTGGGGTGCACCGGGATTTTGCCGCCGCGGGTGCCGCCGGCCAGTTCGTTGGCGCGACCGGCGATCACCTCGTTGACGTTCATGTTGCTCTGGGTGCCGCTGCCGGTTTGCCATACCACCAGCGGGAATTGATCGTCGTGCTGGCCGGCGAGCACTTCGTCGGCGGCCTGTTCGATCAATCGGGCGATGTTCTGCGGCAATTCGCCGATGCGGTCGTTGACCCGTGCGGCGGCTTTCTTGATCAGCGCCAGGGCGTGCAATACCGGCAATGGCATGGTTTGTTCACCAATCGCGAAATTGATCAGCGAGCGTTGGGTCTGCGCACCCCAATAGGCATCTTCAGGGACTTCAATCGGGCCGAGACTGTCGGTTTCGATGCGGCTCATGCGGGTTCTCCTGGTGCGTTTGCAACAGTTTAGGCTGTTGCAGGCGCTCACTGGTTCAATGGCCGCTGGCAGGTCGTTGAAAACCGTTTTCTGTGCATGAGCTGCGTAGGTGTTCGAGCGTTACCAGCGCGAGCGGTTCTTGGTCGTCCAGCCGAGTGCGGCATCGACCGGCACACGCTCGCCCTTGGGCCCGCGAAGTACGCCCGAGAATGCACCGAACCACTGTCGCCTATCGGTATACAAGGGGCCGAACGTGGGGCACACGTGATGCGTTTGCCATGGGCTGAAGGTCAAGTCGACCCGGCCATCGGCGCTGCTCAGGCGCCAGGGCGCCATGGCTTTTTGCGGATCCTGCTCGATCAGCACGGGCTGCTCCAGGTGCTGCAGTTCGCCGCCGAACCACAAGGCGTTCTCCGAGAGGCCGCTGTGGTCGGTCCAGCCCGAGCCGAAATTGCCGGCGATCCCGCCGGGAGCGGCAAAGGCGGCGCGCACCCAATGGCTGTGCAGCGGCCAGACGCCGCGGCCGAAGTCCAGGGCCGCGAAGCTTTGTCCTGCGCTGCAGCCATAGTGCTGGTCGCCCAGTTGCACGCTGCCGCTGACCGGCAGGCCCAATTGCCGACAGGTGGCGTGAAAGTGGCGTTCGCCGAGCGGGGCGACCAGGTTGACCGAGTCCATATGCGGT
>CBIHQF010000367.1:0-4713 GCA_966211665.1 uncultured Pseudomonas sp.
GGGCGCACCCTGCTGGAGATATTCGACTGCCATCTGGACGACCTGCTCGGCCGCGCCTCGCCGCAGCCGGCGGCCAGTTGGCCGCTGTATACGCAAAAGGGCCAGCAGCTATTCGCCATGCTGCGCGGGCAACCGCCGCGCCGTGCCCAGGTGTTGGGCGCGCAGGTTTTGGCTACGCCCGGTTTATGTCTGGCCGATCCGGCCTTGCAGGCCGATTTTCGTCGCGCCTTGCGGGTTTATGAGCGCGATGTGCCGCTGTTGATCGGCGGTGAAACCGGCACCGGCAAGGAAGCCTTCGCCAAGGCCTTGCATCAGGTCAGCTCGCGTGGCGGCAAACCCTTCGTCGCGCTCAACTGCGCGGCGATTCCCGAGAGCCTGATCGAGAGCGAACTGTTCGGCTACCGCGGCGGCAGCTTCACCGGCGCGCGCAAGGAGGGCATGCGCGGCAAGCTGCAACAGGCCGACGGCGGCACCCTGTTCCTCGATGAAATCGGCGATATGCCGCTGGCGCTGCAAACCCGGCTGTTGCGCGTGTTGGAAGAGCGGCAGATCGAACCCATCGGCGGCGAGACCCAGACCATCGATGTGCGGGTGATCAGCGCCAGCCACCGCGACCTCGGCGAACGGGCCGCCAGCGGCGAGTTCCGCGAGGATCTGTATTACCGGCTCAATGGCCTGGAGCTGCGGTTGCCGCCGTTGCGCGAGCGCGGCGACAAGCGCGAATTGCTGGAATTTCTGCTGGCCGAAGAGGCGCGCGGGCAGAACCTGCGGCTCGATGAACGGGCCGGCCGCGCCCTGCTCGATTACCCCTGGCCGGGTAATGTGCGGCAGATGCGCAATGTGCTGCGGACCCTGGCCGCGCTCTGCGACAGCGGCCTGATTAGCCATGCCGACCTGCCCGCGCAGATCCGCCACGCGCCCGCGATGCTGGCGCACACCGACACCGTCAAACCCGACCAGCTCGGCGACGCCGAACGCGCGGCCCTGCTCGCGGTGCTGGACGCCCAGCATTGGCAGATGACCCGCGCCGCCGAGCAACTCGGCATCAGCCGCAATACGCTGTATCGCAAGCTGCGCAAACACATCGCCCGGCGCGGATAAGACACAGGCTGCGCATGCGCTAACCGGCCGTAGGTTGGCGCTGAGCGCAGCGAAGCCCAACAAGGTGCCGCCCGATTCGGCGCCATACGCATGCTGTTGGGCTTCGTCGCTGCGCTCCTCAACGCCAACCTACGGCCGTTCACGCGATGTTCTGCCGAGAACGGCGCAAGGCGCTGTGCTAACCTGCGGCGAGATTTTCACGGCCGTTATTCACCATCCGGCCGGTCCGTTTTCGAGGTTATCCATGCATATTCATATTCTCGGTATCTGCGGCACCTTTATGGGCTCGCTGGCCGTGCTGGCCAAGGAATTGGGCCATCGCGTCACCGGCTCCGACGCCAATGTCTACCCGCCGATGAGCACCCAGCTCGAGGCCCAGGGCATCGAACTGACCCAGGGTTACGACGCCGCGCAATTGCAGCCCGCGCCGGACCTGGTGGTGATCGGCAACGCCCTGTCGCGCGGCAACCCTGCGGTGGAGTACGTACTGAATCAGGGGTTGCCCTATGTTAGCGGCCCGCAATGGCTGGCCGACCACGTGCTGCAGGGCCGTTGGGTGCTGGCGGTGGCCGGTACCCACGGCAAGACCAGTAGCAGCAGCATGCTGGCCTGGGTGCTGGAACATGCCGGCATGAGCCCGGGCTTTCTGATCGGCGGCGTGCCGCAGAACTTCGGCATTTCCGCGCGTCTCGGCGGCACGCCGTTTTTCGTGGTCGAGGCCGACGAGTACGACAGCGCCTTCTTCGACAAGCGCAGCAAGTTCGTCCACTACCGCCCGCGCACCGCGATCCTGAACAACCTGGAATTCGACCACGCGGATATCTTCCCCGACCTCGCGGCCATCGAGCGACAATTCCATCACCTGGTGCGGACCATTCCCGGCGACGGCCTGATCATCCATCCGCGCAGCGAAAGCGCGCTCGAACGGGTGATTGCGATGGGCTGTTGGACGAAGGTCGAGACCACGGGCGAGGGCGGCCAATGGCAGGCGCGCCTGCTCAGTGAAGACGGTTCGCGTTTCGAAGTGAGCTTCGAAGGCAAAACCGCCGGTGTGGTGGATTGGCAATTGACCGGCCAGCACAACGTCGCCAACGCCCTGGCGGTGCTGGCGGCGGCGCGGCATGTCGGCGTGGTGCCGGAGCTGGGCATCGCCGCGTTATGCGGTTTTATCAATGCCAAACGGCGCATGGAGAAGGTCGCCGAGGTCAATGGCGTGACCATCTTCGACGACTTCGCCCACCACCCGACGGCCATCGCCACCACCCTCGACGGCCTGCGCAAGCGCATCGGCGATGCCAAACTGATCGCCATCGTCGAGCCACGGTCGAATTCGATGAAACTCGGCGCCCACCGCGACGGCCTGCCGGAATCGGTGGTGCAGGCCGATTCGGTGTATTGGTACGCGCCGCCGAATTTGGGCTGGGATCTGGCCGCCACGGTAGCCTCTTCTTCCGTGCCGACCCGGGTCTGCGACTCGCTGGAGGCGATCATCGCCGGGGTCAAGGCCGAGGCCGCACCGGGCACCCAGGTGGTGGTGATGAGCAACGGTGGCTTCGGCGGCTTGCACGGCAAGCTGGCCGAGGCATTGGCCAAATAAAAAATGAAATTCGCGCTCAAAGCGTCGCGAGCGCAGATTAGGTCGGGCCGCGTAGGCAAGGCGAAAAACCTGCGAGAAAGCGGACTGGGCTCGCACGCGAGTTTACGGCTGTAAATGAGCATTCCGGCCGGGCTGGCGATCCAGCAGGTTTTCAATGCAGCATAAGCAAGCGCAGCAGCTTTGAGAGTGAATTTATGAGCGGTCCAGAACGCATTACCTTGGCCATGACCGGCGCGTCCGGCGCGCAGTACGGTTTGCGCCTGCTCGATTGCCTTGTGCGCGAAGACCGCGAGGTGCACTTTCTGATCTCCAAGGCCGCGCAGCTGGTGATGGCCACCGAGACCGATGTGACCTTGCCGAACAAACCGCGCGCCATGCAGGCCTTTCTCAGCGAATACACGGGCGCGCTGCCGGGGCAGATCCGCGTGTACGGCAAGGAGGACTGGCTGGCCCCGGCGGCCTCCGGTTCGGGCGCGCCCACCGCCATGGTGGTGGTGCCCTGTTCCACCGGCAGCCTGTCGGCGATCGCCACCGGCGCCTGCAACAACCTGATCGAGCGCGCCGCCGACGTCGCCTTGAAAGAGCGCCGCCAGTTGATCCTGGTGCCGCGCGAGGCGCCGTTTTCCAGTATCCATCTGGAGAACATGCTCAAGCTGTCGAACATGGGCGCGACCATCCTGCCGGCCTCGCCCGGCTTCTACCATCAACCGCAGACCATCGACGACCTGATCGATTTCGTGGTGGCGCGCATCCTCAATTGCCTGGGCATCCCCCAGGACATGCTGCCGCGCTGGGGCGAGCATCATCAGGTCTCGGATGAATAGCGCTCGGCTCATACCCGTCCTGGGCCTGATGCTGCTGTGCGGCGGCTGCGCGACCACGCGCACGCTGGACGCGGCCAAACCCGGCGCGCCTGTGGTATATGCCGGCACGCGCCTGGATCTGTATGCCCTGAAGGGCGGCTGCTGCGCGCAGGATCGCTTCGGCGCCGAAGCCCCTGAGCATCCCGGCCTCGACTTGCCGGCCAGTGCTTTGCTGGACACCCTGTTGCTGCCGCTGTCCCTGGCCACCGCGTTGGGTTTGCAGTTGGGTGTAAGCGGCGGTCTTTAGCAGGCCGTTGCAAGGCTTGCGAATCGTAGGGAGGACATGCCGAAGGTTTGTCCGCCATCCGGGCGCCAGCGCTGGACAAAGCTTCGCTATGTCCACCCTGCAATGCGCTCTGCTAGCCCGGATGTAATCCGGGGAAAATCTATGGCTATGTAGCAGTTACGTGTTGCATGCTGCGATGCCTTGTAGGAGGCTGCGCCCGTTCCCGACGGGCTTGCGGCATTTCCCTCATCCATGTGGGTCGCGCGCGCCCGCGGCGAATGCAGCCCGCAGGGCTGCCTGTTCATCATTTGGCGGGCACAGCGAAAAGCTCGCCCCGAGGTCGGGCCTCCCACGGATCGCGGGCTAATACCCGGAGACCAATCCGCATAAGCCGGGCAATCGTGCAACACATGACTGGGACACAGCAAAATCCATAGCCGCATAAACCGCTCCCGGATTGCGCTGCGCTTATCCGGGCTACTTTTCTCTAGCGCAAAAAAATAGGCGTTCCCTGGCCGGGGAACGCCTGTAGGGCAGCGCTGCCTTGCGCCGCGTAAGGCGCGAATCGGTCCCTCTAACCGCTTCCGTGCATCCTGTCTGGAGCGGTTGAGGATGTTCGACCGATTCGCTACCGGGGGGAGCCGCTTACTTGACCTTGCGCAGGATGAAGTCGGTCATGCTTTCCTGGGACGAGGGCATGATGTTCATCCGAGGGATGTAGTAGTTGCCTTTCAAACCAACGCGCTGAGCTTGATCGCGCAACGCTTTGGCATGGTAGGGGTGGTGGTAAAGAATGCCGACGTTGCTCGGTTTGGTCACCGGCACGCTCTGGTTGGCGACCCACACTTCCGGGTCGGATGGGTCCATCAATCCGAGCAAGTCGACATCCTGTCGATAGGCCACGATGGGCGAGCTATAGAGTTCAT
>CBIHQF010000368.1:0-4712 GCA_966211665.1 uncultured Pseudomonas sp.
ACCTTTTGAGCCAGCACTCGCTATTGCGAGGTGAGCCCCAAGACGGTATCTACGGTCTGAATGACGCAAGAAATCCGCCCCCAGCTCAAAGACGCCGCACATCCGGCAACTGCATCGCCGCCACCTCGCCGACCAGGTAATCGCGCAAGCGCAGGTAACGTTCCTGGCCACGTCTAGCCTTGGGCCAGACCAGGTAATAGCTGCAACCGCTGGGCACCGCGCAGGGCCAGGGCAGGCCGAGGCGTCCTTGGGCGACGTCTTCGGCGACCAGCACCAGATCACCGATCGACACGCCGTAGCCGCGGGCGGCGGCGACCATGCCCAACTCCAGGGTATCGAACACCTGGCCGCCCTTTAGCGGCACCTGTTCGGCCAGCCCCATGGCTTGCAACCACTGACGCCAATCGCGGCGGTCCGGGGTCGGGTGCACCAATTCGGCGCCCTGCAGCCGGGTCAGATCCCATGGGCCGTCGCTCGCCGCCTCGGGCGCGCAGACGGGGATCAGCCATTCGGCGAACAGCAGCGTGCTGCCCCATTCGTCCGGGAATTCACCGTTGCCCAGCAGCACCGCGCAATCGAAGGGTTCGTGCTGGAAATCCACCTTGTCGACATCCATCCAGGCGCTGGTCAGCTGTACTTCGATGTCTTCGTTGTGCAGGCGGAAGCGCGACAAGCGCGCCAACAGCCAACGCATGGTCAGGGTCGAGGGCGCCTTCAGGCGTAGCACCTTATCGTCGGCGCGCAGGGTGGTGCAGGCGCGCTCCAGGGCATCGAAGCCGTCACGCAAGCCCGGCAGCAGCAGGCGCGCCGGTTCGGTCAGTTGCAGGTTGCGGCCCTGGCGCTCGAACAGCCGGCAGGCGAAGTGCTCCTCCAGGGTGCGCACATGATGGCTCACCGCACTCTGACTGATCGCCAATTCGTCCGCCGCGCGGGTAAAGGAGCGGTGACGCGCCGCGGCCTCGAACGCGCGCAGGGCATACAGCGGCGCCAGACGGCGATTTTTATCCATTAGTCATACTCATGCCATGCATCGCTTTTTTCCCTTTGTGACGGTCCGTTGATCTCCAGAGAATGGCGAAATTCTCCGCTTGTCGAGAAATCTTGGGCAAGCCCTATTACTGAGCCTTACTCATCATGAAGCAACCCATTCGAAACGAACTGCGGGCTATTTTGCGCCTTGCCGCCCCGTTGATAGCCGCGCAACTGGCGCATGTAGTGATGGTGTTCACCGACACCGTGATGATGGGCCTGCTCGGTCCCGCGGCTTTGGCTGGCGGCGGTTTGGGCGCGGCCAGCTATTCCTTCGTGTCGATCTTCTGCGTCGGGGTGATCGCCGCGGTCGGCAATCTGGTCGCCATTCGCCACGGCGCCGGAGATGCCGCGGGGGTTACCCGCCTGACCCAGAACGGTCTATGGCTGGGCTGGGGCCTGGCCCTGCTGGCCGGCCTGGGGTTGTGGAATCTGCAACCGGCATTACTGCAATTCGGCCAGTTGCCGGCGAACGTCGACGGCGCCATGCAATTTCTCGCCACCCTGGTGTTCGCCCTGCCCGGCTATATGACATTCATGGCGCTACGCGGCTTTACCAGCGCCATCGGCCGACCCGGCCCGGTGATGATCATCAGCATCGGCGGCGCGCTGGCCAACGGGGTGCTCAACTACGCACTGATCAAGGGCTGGTTCGGCTTGCCGCATTTGGGCCTGGCCGGCATCGGCCTGGTCACCGCGGTGGTGATGAACGTCATGGCCCTGCTGCTGGTCTGGCATGTGCTGCGCCACAGCTCCTATGCTGGCTACCCGCTATGGCGTGGCCTGCTGCGCCCGGATTGGCGCGAGCTGAAGGAATTGCTGCGCCTGGGCCTGCCGATTGGCGGCACCTATGCGGTGGAATCCGGACTGTTCGCCTTCGCCGCGCTCTGTATGGGCGCCCTGGGCAGCGTCGAACTGGCGGCGCACCAGATCGCGATCATGTCGGTGTACGTGGCCTTTATGGTGCCGGTGGGCATTTCCTATGCGGTGACCTTTCGCATCGGTCAGCATTTCGGCGCCGACCGCTTGCTCGATGCACAGCGCGCTGGGCGCCTGGGCATCGGTCTCGGCGCGGGCTGCATGCTGGGTTTCGCCGGGCTGTTCTGGTTGGCGCCGGAATGGGTGGTGGGGTTGTTTCTCGACCGCTTCGATCCGGCCTATGCGCAGATCGTCGGCTTGGCGATCGGCTTGCTGGCGATTGCCGCCTGGTTCGAGTTTTTCGATGGTATCCAGACCATCGCCATGGGCGCGATTCGCGGCCTGAAGGACGCCAAGACCACCTTTCTGGTCGGCCTCGTCTGCTATTGGTCGATCGGCGTACCGCTCGCCTGGTTGCTGGCATTCCCATTGGGCTGGGGCGCGCAAGGCGTATGGTGGGGCATGGCCTGCGGCCTGGCATGTGCGGCGATCGGCTTAACCCTGGGCTTCGAATGGAAAACCGCGCGCCTGCTGAGCCCGACGCCCGCGGTAAAGCAGGCGTGTTTGACGTAGGCCGCGAAAATGTAGGTTGGGCTGAGCTACGCGAAGCCCAACGGGGAACGGCGTATTGATCCCTTTTCGCTGTTGGGCTTCGTCGCTACGCTCCTCAGCCCAACCTACGGGCCTGCCCTATGTGGTCAACCCATCTTCTATGGCTGCAGCAAGCCGAGCAGCGGCTGGCGCTGGCCGAACACCAGAAAGCGCGCCAGCTCGTTCAGTGGCAGGGCCTTGCTGATCAGGAAGCCCTGCACCTGGTCGCAGCCGAACTGGCGCAGCAGCGACAGTTGCTCGGCGTTTTCCACGCCTTCGGCGACCACTTCCAGGTTGAGGTTGTGCGCCAGGTTGATCATCGCCTTGACCAACTGGCGGTTCTCCGCGCGGCTGTCCATGCCGCCGACGAAACTTTTGTCGATTTTCAACAGGGTGATCGGCAGGTTGTTGAGGTGCACGAAGGAGGAAAAACCGGTGCCGAAATCGTCGAGGGAGAAGCGCACGCCGAGCTTGCCGAGGGCCAGCATGGTTTTCTGCACCTGCTCGCTGCGGCGCATCACCGCGGTTTCGGTCAATTCGAACTCCAGCCATTGCGCATCGACGCCACGCTCCCCGATCAGCCGGCTGAGGGTCGGTAGCAATTGGCTGTCCTGGAACTGGCGGAACGACAGGTTGACCGCCATGTGCAGCGTCGGCAAACCGCGCCCGCGCAGCCATTGCATATCGCGCAAGGCGCGGGAAATCACCCAATAGCCGAGCGGCACGATCAAGCCGTTTTCTTCGGCCAAGGGCACGAAATGATTCGGCGAAAGCAAGCCGCGTTCATTGTGACGCCAACGCACCAGGGCTTCCAGGCCGACGATGCGCCCGCTGGTCAGGCACAGGCGCGGTTGATAGTGCAGCTCCAGCTCGTCGCGGCGCAGCGCCCGACGCAGTTCGCTTTCCAGATCCACCAGATTGCGCGCGCCGCTATGGAGGCGCTCGTCATACACATGGAAGGTGCAGCCCTGCTGGCTCTTGGCCTGCTGCATGGCGATATGCGCATGCCACAGCAAGGAATCGGCGCCCTCGCCAGCGCGGGCATGGGCCAGCCCCAGGCTGCAGCCGATCAACAGGCTTTCGCCGTCGACCCAGTAGGGCTCGGCCAGGGCTTCGGTGATGCGCTCGGCCAAGCGCTCGACGCGTTGCGGGTCGCGGCGGGTATCCAGGAGCAAGGCGAACTCGTCGCTGCCCAGGCGCGCCAGCTGATCGTCGCCATGCAGTTGCGCCTTGAGCCGCGCCACCACTTGCAGGATCAGATGGTCGCCGGCCTGGTAACCGAGCGCATCGTTGGCATGACGGAAATTGTCGAGGTCCAGGTGGCCGAGGGTCAGGCCGCGACCCTCGGTGGCCGCCAGGCGCGCGGCGAGCAATGTGTGCAGGCCCTGGCGATTGGCGATGCCGGTCAGCGCATCCTGTTCCGCCAGGCGCGTCAGAGTCTGCTTCAAACTGCCCTGTTCGCGGGCGTAACGCAGGCAGCGGCGCAGTACGTCGACGCTCAATCGATCGCGCACCAGCCAGTCGCAGACATCCTCAGGCGCTTCGTCCGGCTCCTGTTCGAGCAACAAAATAATGGGTAACGGGCAATTGCCGGGGACCGGCCGACACCCGACGGTGCTCAGCAGCAGGCCGCCGCCTTCGCTATCGAATAGCCCGCTGGCGGCTTCCCAGGAAGGCGCCGTGATCAGCGGAAAGGAACCCGCCAGGGTGCCCAGGCACTCGCGCAGGCGCTCGCCCCATTCAGGCGTTTCAGCCAAAAGAACCAATCGCAAAGGTTCGATGAGCGCGGACAAACAACCTCCCCAAACACAAAAATCTGGCGGTTCGACCGCCCCGGATGCGCCGTTTACGGCGTCTAGTCAGGCACATCCGTGTGTAAGTGGTGCGTATCCTGCAGCGACGATAAACAAACTCTAGGAACCACCAGAGTACTGGATAACTGAAATTAGCCAAGCATGGCGCACGGCCATTACGTGCGCTGCACCACAGTTTCAGACGGTCGCGGCACAATCGCCCAGTCCTGCTAAAATGCGCGGCCATTTTCCCCAGACGAACGATGCAATGTCCCGACTGAACCCCCGGCAGCAGGAAGCCGTGAACTACGTCGGCGGCCCTCTTTTGGTGCTCGCCGGCGCCGGCTCCGGCAAGACCAGCGTGATCACCCGCAAGATCGC
>CBIHQF010000369.1:0-4704 GCA_966211665.1 uncultured Pseudomonas sp.
CTGAGCGGCTTGCATGGCCAGGTTTACCTGGGTATCGCCCTGCTGTTTCTGGCCATGCTCGGCGATGCGCTGGATGGCATCCTGGCGCGCAAGTTCGGCCTGGAGCGGGCGTTCGGCCGCTACCTGGACGGCTTCATGGATGTGTTGATCTATCTGGTGAGCCCAGCCCTGCTGTTCTGGCAACTGGGCTTCGACGGGGCTTACGGCATGCTGCTGTGGCTCATGTTGATCTGCGGCTGCGTGCGCCTGTCGGTGTTCAACGACATCGGCAATATCCAGGAAAGCGACAGCCTGGCCTACCTGGGTATGCCGGTGTTCTGGAGTGTCTTTCTGCTCGCCGGCTACGCCGCGCTGCTGCTGGTACTGCCGCAGACTTTGCTCAACCCGCTGCTGGCCGTTGCCTTGGCGGCGTTCACCTACGCCATGCTACTGCGCCGGCCGTTCTTCAAGTTCAAGAGCCTGAAGCAGATCCTGTCCATCACCCTGAGCGGCAGCGGGCTGTTCCTATTCCTGCAATTCGGAGGCTGACATGAGCCTGCTCGATGCCCTGTCCATCGCTCTGTACGCGCAAATTCCGGTGGTGATCGGCGGTGTGCTGCATATGTGGGCAGTGACCCACGACCAGCTGCCCGACTGGAAGATCCCGATCAACCAACGCCTGTTCGGCGCCAACAAAACCTGGCGCGGCCTGCTGCTGATGCCGGCGTTCACCGCACTGGGCGCTCTGTGCCTGCTGCCGATGGAGTCGTATCTGGGCGAGCGCGCGCCCTTCGGCCCGGCCCTGCCCTTGGTCGGCGCCTGGATCGGCCTGGCTTACGTGCTGGCCGAGTTGCCCAACTCCTGGCTCAAACGGCGCCTGGGCGCGGCGCCCGGAGCGCTGCCGAGCCGGCATACCGGCTGGTTCGTGCTGCTCGACCAGCTCGATTCGGGCATCGGCATCGCCTTGGCCTACTGGCTGTACCCGGGGCTGGACTGGCGGGTGTGCGTGCTGTTCGCCCTGAGCTTTCCGCTGACCGCCCTGCTGGTCAAGCGCCTGCTGTTTATCGCCAAACTCAAGCGTTCGGCGATTTAGCGGCGGTCGGTCAGCTGAGTCGCGATGGCGACTTGCGGATGATCTTGATCGAGTGCTTGAGCGTCGGCTTGCGCGTCACGCTGATGGCTTTGCGGGTGACGGTGTCGATAGTGATGTTCCAGAAACCGCTGCTCGGTACGCTGATCTTGGCCGGGAACGTGTCGAAGGCGCCGCCGTGGTAGGTGTGGCGACCGCCGTTCTTGAAACTACGAAAGTTCGCATCGTTCATCAGGCGGATATTGCAGGTTTGCGAGCACTCGATCACGACTATGTCGTCTTCGTTCAGGTGTTCGCGCTGGTGTATGTATTTCATTTACAGCTCCGCACGGCGTGGCCGGCCAAATCAAAGCGCTAGTATGAGTGCGCGGCTTGCCCCTCAACAAGCCCACCGCCACGCCCTGGCAGCAAGCGCAACGCCAACCAACCTCTATGCTTGTGGTTGACCCGAACAACCCTTGGAGGCATTTAGATGAAAAGCCACGGACTACTACCGCTCGCACTGCTGGCGACCTTGCTACTGGCGACCCTGGGCAATGCTCAGGCAGGCGAGCCTGACAAAGCCAGCCTGCAGGCTTACAAGGAGCTGCTGGAAATGAGCCTGAAGGAGAAGTGATGTTCTATGTCAATGGCCAGGCCATAGGGGGCGCCGTTACCAAGATCGGTGACGACGGCTTTATTGAGGTGCGCAACCAGCAATATGGCCGCATCCTTATCCGCCTGGAGCAGATTGATGCATTGGCCGCCAATTGATCCCGCTGTAGTTGATCCAGCTGCGCCCAAGGCGGCATGGCGTACGACCGCGTACGCAGTCGCACTTGGCCTGTGGCTCGCCAGCGCTCCAACCGCCGCCGAAACCCTGTATCGGCTGGATGGCGAAGGCTGCCAGGCGAGCCTCGAAACCGACGCCAGCGGCGCCAATCTGCGGGTGCGCGCAGACCAGGATTGCCCGGTCTCGGCCAGCCGCTTGCAGGAACTGCTGGACCAGGGCCTGAGCCTTACCGCCCCGCCGAAGGGCAAGCAAGCCTACTCGTCGATTTTCCTTGGCCGCCTGGTGCACTACCCGTGGCTGGTGAGTGCCTTGCTAGACGTGGCAGCCGCTTCGCCGCAGTGGGACTCCGTGCATGGCGCAGCCAAGGATGGCCAGGACAACCGCACCGTCGCCCAGCTGTTAAGTCAATCCGAGGCTCTGCTGGGCGTTCGCGCCAGCCTGCGGCGTGCCGGCTACGACCTCACAGGCGTATCGGTGGAGAAGGTACTGGTCGGTGGGCATACCGACTTCCCGTACCATCTGGCACAGAACACCCCCGGTAAACTGCCTTTCGATGCCCAGGTCTGGCTAATGGTCGCGCCCTGAACCGAGCGAAAGAAACCGCTTTACCCTCTGCCGCTCTACGCCCCGGCCACGCCCAGTGATAGCATGCGCGCCCCATGCATATCGAAGAATTCCACCAACGCCTCGCCGACCTCGGCGCCAAGCCCGTCCATATCGGGCGGATCAGCCGTTTCTGGCTGCGCGGCCTGCCGCTGGACACCGGCACGCGCAACCAAAAAACCGAAAACTTCCTGCCGCTGGCCGTGCGCAATGCCTTGCCGCAACTGACCGAAGAGCTCAACGCCATCGCCCGCCTCGCCTCCGAACACCCGGCGGCGGATGGGTCGGCGCGCTTGCTGGTGGAGTTGGCCGACAAGCAGATGGTGGAAAGCGTGTTGTTGCCGCGCGATGGTTTGTGCGTCTCCAGTCAGGTCGGCTGCGCGGTGGGTTGCGTGTTTTGCATGACCGGTAAAAGCGGCCTGCTGCGTCAACTGAGCACTGCCGAAATCATCGCCCAGGTGGTATTGGCCCGGCGCTTCCGACCGGTGAAGAAAGTCGTATTTATGGGCATGGGCGAACCGGCGCATAACCTCGATAACGTGCTGGAGGCAATCGACCTGCTCGGCACCGACGGCGGCATCGGCCAGCGCAATCTGGTGTTCTCCACGGTGGGCGACCCACGGGTGTTCGAGCGCCTGCCGCAGCAGCAGGTCAAACCGGCGCTGGCCCTGTCGCTGCATACCACCGACGCCGAACTGCGCCAGCAGTTGCTGCCACGCGCGCCGCGCATCGACCCCGAGAAGCTGGTCGAACTGGGCGAAATCTACGCCCGACAGATCGACTACCCGATCCAGTATCAGTGGACGCTGCTCAAGGGCATCAACGACAGCCAGGAAGAAATGGACGGCGTCCTGCGCCTGCTCAAGGGCAAGTACGCGCTGCTCAACCTGATCCCCTACAACAGCCTGGAGGCCGACGAGTACGCGCGGCCGGACGGCGACCGCATCGTGCAGATCGTCCGTTACCTGCACAGCCGCGGCCTGCTGACCAAGGTGCGCAACTCCGCCGGCCAGGATATCGACGGCGGTTGCGGCCAATTGCGCGCGCGTGCGACCGATCTGCTCGGCAAGCGCCGGGCACGCCGGTCGCCCGCGCAGCCTTAGCAGGCCATTGAAAAGGCTCTGTCCCAATTATGTGTTGCAAGCGGCTTTTGTAGGGGGTGGGTTAGTGGCGCGGAACCGGGTTGGCGAAGTAACTGCGGGATCAGTGCGCCACGTAACCCACCAAGCGGTCTTCGAGCTGGCCCCGCTGGTGGGTTACGGCGCAACTGATCAAGCATCGACAGATAGCCCGTGGTCATGCGCCTAACCTGCGCGGCCCGGCCCACCCTACGAATTGCCGGGCCCAGACATTGCCTAGCCGGTCCATACACTGCAACACATAACGGGTACAGAGCCATTGAAAAGGCTATGCACCAATTACGTATTGCGTGGGACGATGCCCTGTAGGAGGCGCGACCCCGCGGCGAATGCGGCCCGCAGGGCTGCCTATTGGTCAACTCATGGGTACAGCGAAAAGCTCGCCCCGAGGTCACGGAACGCCGCCCAGCCCTCATACGAGTCGCAGGCAATTCGCGCCAGGTGATACAACACGTCACTGGCACAGGAGTCTGCAGCCAACGCTGGTGCTCACGGCACGCCCTACGAGGTCAGATCCCTCACACGACCTGAACGCAACACACTATTGGGACATAGCCATTGAAAAACCCAGGTGTTTTTTCAACGGCCTATCAAGCCTGGCTGACATACATATTGATCTCAGCGCGGAACACCGGCTTGTCGCCGACGTAGGCCATCACCGGCACCTTCAACTCACCCTGGCTGTTCCAATCCAGCGCGCTGCCGTCGGCCACCACGCGGATATCGCCATCGGCCTTGGCCAGGTATTCCACCGTCATGCCCTTGGGAATCCAGCGGCAACCCTTGGCAATGGACGCTTCGGTCATGGTGCCGGCGGCCAGTTCAGCGGCGTTGCACAGGGCGATCGCATGCACGGTGCCGATATGGTTGAGCACCTCGCGGCGCTTGGCGAAGGTGACCTCGGCATAGCCCGTGCGCAGTTCGACGAACAGTGGATCGATGCTGGCGAAGTAAGGCGCCATTTGTTGAACCATGGCGCTGAATTGGGCGGCGCCAACGGTTTGGAAAAGCTGAAGGGTCTGGCTCATCGGATAGTCCTGTAAGGGTAAAAGACGTGGGGGATGCGCGCCGGGTCAGTATACGAACTACAGAATATTTTTCTAGAATTATTTTCTAACGCC
>CBIHQF010000370.1:0-4704 GCA_966211665.1 uncultured Pseudomonas sp.
TGTTGCAGCTGCTATACCGCGACTAGGGCGACATTGATCGCCAGCCCCGGCCCGGCCTGGGCCAGGTTGCCGGCCATCGGGGCGGACACCCCCAGGCGCTGCAGCAGTGTTTTCAGACGGGCGCGCGCCCACCACAGCCAGGCCAGGCTGAGCAGGCCGATCAGCAGGGTCGGTCCATGGGTCTGCGGTAGCGCCTGCCAGAGTTGCGGGAGTAGCTGCGGCAGGCTCTCGCCCGAGGCCGATGCGTCGAGCAAGTGCTTGAGCTGACCGATGGCGATCAAAATGCCCGAGGCGCTGATAAAACCGGAAACCACCGGATGGCTGAGAAAGTTGGCCAGAAAGCCCAGGCGCAGCAGTGCCATCAGGGCGAGCAGCAAGCCTGACAACAATGCCAGCAACATCGCGGCGCCGATGTATTCGGCGCTGCCGGCGGGAAACAATGGCGCCAGCGTGGCGGCCGTCATCAGCGACACCACAGCGACGGGGCCGACCGCCAAGGTACGGCTGGAGCCGAACAGCGCATACAGCAGCAGCGGCAAAATGCTCGCATACAGGCCGGTCACCGGCGGCAGGCCGGCGAGCATGGCGTAGGCCAGGCTCTGCGGTATCAGCATCAACGTCACGATCAAAGCCGCCAGGCCATCCTGGGCGGCGCTGCTGCGATCGTAGTGTCGCCCCCAGTCGAGGCACGGCAGCCAGTGGCGCAGCTTCATTGGCCCGGTTCCTTGCCGAAGTCGCAGGCGGCCGGGGCTTCCACCGGCAGCGGTTCATGGGGCAGGCGCTTGGGCGCGGCCAGCCATTCGTGGCCGCGCAGCATCAGGTCGAAGTAGATGCTCGGCATCGCCTTGACCTTCAACTCCCAGGCCAGACGGCGCGGTATGACCGGGTCGAGCGGGAAGGTCGGCAGCAGCTTGCCGCCGTAGCCGAACTCGGCCAACACCACCTTGCCGCGTTCGACCGTCAACGGGCAGGAACCGTAACCGTCGTACAGTGCGCGCGGCCCCTTGCCGGCGAGTACCGCGATGACGTTCTCCGCGACCACCGGGGCCTGCTTGCGCACCGCGGCGGCGGTCTTGGCGTTGGGCGCGGCGCACACATCGCCGAGGCTGAAGATATTGCCGAAGCGCGGGTGGCGCAGGGTTTCATGGTCGGCTTCGACCCAGCCGTCGGCGTTGGCCAGCGGGCTCTGGCGGATAAAGTCCGGCGCGCGCTGGGCGGGCACGGCATGCAGGAAATCGAAGGATTTCTCGATGGTCTGGCTATTGCCCGCGGCATCGACCTGCTTGAACCAGGCTTTGCGCGCGGGGCCGTCGACCGCGCTCAGCGTCGTGTTGAAATCGAGCTGTATGCCGTAGCGCTCGACGTATTTCATCAGCGGTGGGACGAAGGTCGGCACGCCGAACAACACCGCGCCGGCCGAGCAGAACTCCACGTCGATATCCTTCAGCACGTCTTCTTTGCACCACCAGTCGCAGGACAGGTACATGGCCTTCTGCGGGGCGCCGGCGCACTTGATCGGCATTGGCGGTTGGGTGAACAGTGCGCGGCCCTGGCGCAGGTTCTGCACCAGTTGCCAGGTATAGGGCGCCAGCTCGAACTGGTAATTGGAGGTGACGCCGTGTTTACCCAGGGTCTCCTTGAGCCCTTCGACCGCTTCCCAATGCAGGCTCAAGCCGGGGCAGACGATTAGGGCGCGATAACCCACCCGGCTGCCGTCTTCGAGCACCACGCGCTGTTGCTCGGCTTCGAAGCCGGCCACCGCTGCGCGAATCCATTGCGCGCCGCGGGGTATGCAGCGCGCCATTGGCCGTTCGGTGCGGGCGCGGTCGAAGATGCCGGCGCCCACCAGCGTCCAGCCCGGCTGGTAGTAATGCTGCTCGCGCGGCTCGACCACGGCGATGCGCAGATGCGGATCGCGCCGCAACAGGCTCGCGGTTACCGCACAGCCGGCCGCGCCGCCGCCAACCACCAGCACGTCATAGCGTTGAGTCGGCGTGGTCGCGGCCTGGGGAATCGATACCGGGGCCTTCTGCCAGCGTTGCTCCAGGCGTTGGGCCAGGCCGGTGAGGTCATAGCCATGTTCGCGCGCGGTCTCTAGAAGCGTCAGCGGGTCCAGGTGATGGGCTTCGCTCAGCGCCCAGAGGCTGGTGGAACGGGTGCCGGTGCGGCAGAACGCCAACACCGGGCCGCGCACCTGAGCGAGCAACTCGGTAAAGGCGAGCACATCGTCCTCGCCGATCTGCCCGGAAACCACCGGCAGGTAGTGGTACTCGAGACCGCTGGCTTGCGCCGCCACCTGCATCTCGGCCGAAGTCGGTTGACCTTCGCCTTCGCCGTCCGGGCGGTTGTTGATCACGCTGCGAAAACCAGCGGCGGCAAGGGTGCCCATGTCCGCCGGTTGCAATTGCGCGGCCACGGCGAGGAAGGGCGTCAGGCGTTTCAGCGAATCCATGGTCATCACCTCAGAGCACGTCCAGGGGGATTTTCAGGTAGCGGGTACCGTTGTCCTCGGCAGGCGGCAGTTGCCCGGCGCGCATGTTCACTTGCACCGAAGGCAGGATCAGCGTCGGCATGCCCAGGGTGGCGTCGCGGGCATTGCGCATGGCGACGAACGCGGCCTCGTCGATACCCTCATGGACGTGCACATTGTGCTCGCGCTCCTCGGCCACTGTGGTCTGGTTGCGAAAGTCATCGCGCCCGGGTGCCTTGTAGTCATGACACATGAATAGGCGCGTTGTATCCGCCAGGGCGAACAACTTGCGGATCGACTGGAACAGCGTGCGCGCATCGCCGCCGGGGAAGTCGCAGCGCGCCGTGCCGTAGTCGGGCATGAACAGGGTGTCGCCGACGAAGGCGGCATCGCCGATCAGATAGGTCATGCACGCCGGCGTATGCCCGGGAGTGTGGATGGCCCGGGCTTCGATAGTGCCGACCATGAAGCTGTCGCCATCCTTGAACAGCCGATCGAACTGGCGCCCGTCGGTGGCGAACTCGGTACCGGCGTTGAACAGCTTGCCGAAGGTGTTCTGCACGATGGTGATGTTCTCACCGATCGCCAACCGGCCGCCCAACTCGCGTTTGAGGTAAGGCGCGGCCGAGAGGTGATCGGCGTGGACATGGGTTTCCAGCAGCCAATCCACCTGCAGCTGGTTGTCCTTCACATACTCGATCAAACGGTCGGCGCTGCGGTGCGAGGTTCGCCCGGCGGCGGGGTCGTAATCGAGTACCGAATCGACGATGGCGCAGCGTTTGCTGTCGGGGTCTGTCACCACATAGCTGTAGGTAAAGGTGGCGGGGTCAAAGAATGCTTCGACGTTGGGTTGCATGGGTGCGCTCCTCTCGTATACCCCTATGGGTATTCAGTTAAGGAGGATCGTAACTATTTTTATGTTCTATGCATAGAATAAAAAAGAATAAGTGGGCGCGGTGCTGTCATGAGTAGCCATAACGGTATGCAAGTGGCTGATAAATAATATTTTTAGAGTTATCGACCAATATCGTACGAGGCGTTTTTGGCGGCCTTTGCTGTCGAAGCGTTTCACCGCTCGCCTGGCCGACCTCGACGAGGAGGGCCTCGATCCGAGAGGATCAGGCCAGCCGACCATCGATAACGGCCGTTTGCGGGATCGCGCCGCTGCGTCTTTCATGGACGCCTGAGGGCGTTCGTTACGAACACTCCGACCGTTTGATTCAAAGGAGAGCCCGCATGGATAAATTCACGGGTGGTTGCCTGTGCGGCAACGTGCGAATCGTGGCGTCGGGTCGGCCATACCGGGTCGGCCTTTGCCACTGTCTCGACTGCCGTAAGCATCATGGCGCGCTTTTCCACGCTTCCGCGGTGTTCCCTCGGGAGGCGGTGACGATCGAGGGCGAAACGCGCGACTACGCCGGGCGGTTTTTCTGCCCGCGCTGCGGCTCGTCGGTCTTCGCCCGCAGCGCGGACGAAATCGAAGTGAACCTGGGCTCCCTGGATGCCCCAGACCAATTGGTGCCGACCTACGAACTCTGGACCCTGCGCCGCGAATCCTGGCTGCCGCCGTTTCCGCTCACGAGACACTACGAACGCGACCGTGACGCCACGGGCCGCGAGGAGTAGAGAGCGCCTCTCGTGTCGCGACACGAATCATTTGTCGCTTTCCGTGGGAAGGGCCGGGCGGCGATCCGCTTTAGCCGCGATGCTTTCAGCGCCTTTAAGGTCAATCGCGGCAAAACGGAGTGCCGCCTAGCGGAATGTGGTGGTCCTGCTTGCAAGGGCCGCAATAGGTAGGGTGCGCCGTGCACAAGAGTCTGCAGCCAGCGCTGGTGCGCACGGCCTAGGCGGCCCCGCGTCACCCTACGAAGTCGGATCCTTCACACTTAAGCGGCCAAGCCTGAGCGCAACACACTACTGGGACATAGCCTTTTTCAACGGCCTGTTAGCGCTTGAGCAGCGTCGAATCCAACTGGTTGAAGCACTGCACGATGCGCTCGTGGGAGACCTCGGCGAAAGCCTTCTGCGTCAGGGGTATCAACACCGCCGGCTTGACCCGGCCAGAACGCAGCTGGCGTTGCATATAGGCGAGCACTTCCTCGTCGCTGGCCGGTGTTGCTGGAGTTGGTTGGTCCACGTTGTCGTCGCTCGTTGTCTGCATGAGATTGCAATCAAAGCTTAGGGTCTGTTGCCGTTTCATCGCGACCGCGCCGGAGCCTGTTTTAGCGCGAGGC
>CBIHQF010000371.1:0-4700 GCA_966211665.1 uncultured Pseudomonas sp.
GAGCTTGACTGGCTGTCCGAGCAAGAAAATTCGCCAGAGATCGAATTGCCGCCCTTGGCCGAGGTCGAGGATGAATTCGACCTGAGCGAGTTGGACGAGCAGCAGGATGATCTGACCGAGGCCCCGGCACTGTCGGAGGTAAGCGAACCCGCGGACGAGCACCTGGCCGAGGCCGAGCCGGCAGCTCGAGCGGCCGATGACGAGCGCGATCCCGAGCTGGTGGAAATCTTCCTCGAGGAAGGCTTCGACATCGCCGAAAGCTCCGCTGCGGCCTTGCAGCGCTGGATGGACGATGTCGATAACAGCCTGGAGCTGGAAGCGCTGCAACGCGATCTGCACACGCTCAAGGGCGGTGCGCGGATGGCGGAAATTCGCCAGATCGGCGATCTGGCGCACGAGCTGGAGTTTCTCTACGAGGGGCTTGGCCAGGGGCGTCTGCGTGCCAGCCAGGAGCTGTTCGCGCTGTTACAGGCCTGCCATGACCGTTTGACGGAAATGCTCGAAGCGGTGCGCGGCAATGCCGCCATTCCCGATGGCGAGGCGCTGATCGCAACCATCAAGCGCTTTCGCGCCAACCCCGACGAGCAGTTGAGCGTGCCGTCCTCGGTGCAGCTCAAGGCGGTGGCCGAAAGCGCTGACGAACCCGAGAGCCAAGGCGACGACGATACCGAATCGGAAATCCTCGATATCTTCATGGAGGAGGCCGACGAGCTGCTGGAAGCCATGGAAATGGCTATCGGCCGTTGGGAAGGCAACCGCGAAGACACCGCGGCAATCGATGACATGCTGCGCATTCTGCATACCCTAAAGGGTGGCGCGCGTCTGGCCGGGCAGAAGCGTCTGGGGGACTTGACCCACGATTTCGCGCAGCACCTGACCGAGACTCAGAACCAGGGCGCGCCCTGGCCGGAAAGCGTGTTCGTCGATGTGCAGTCGGCATTCGAAGGGCTGCAAAAAGAAACCGATCAATTACGCCAGCGCCTGCAGAACAGCCTGGTCGGCGATGGGCCGAGCGGCCCCGTCAGCGCGCCCGAAGGCACGACCCAGGCCAGCCTGGCGACACCGATAGTGGCAGCGGCCAGCGCCGCGCCTGCCGAAGAGCTGGTGACCAAAGTGTTGCCGTTCGTGCGCCGTGCTCAGGAAGCGGCGCAAGAAGCCGCTTCCCGCCGTGCGCCGCAAGAGCTGGTCAAGGTGCCGGCGGAATTGCTCGAAGGCCTGGTCAACCTGGCCGGCGAGACCTCGATCTTCCGCGGTCGTGTCGAGCAGCAGGTCAGCGACTTCGGCTTCACCCTCAGCGAAATGGACGCCACCATCGACCGGGTGCGCGACCAACTGCGCCGTCTGGATACCGAAACCCAGGCGCAGATTCTCAGCCGTTATCAGGCCGAGGCCGAGCGCGCCGGTTACGAAGATTTCGATCCACTGGAAATGGACCGCCACTCGCAGTTGCAACAGCTGTCGCGGGCGCTCTTCGAGTCGGCGTCCGACTTGCTCGATCTGAAAGAAACCCTGGCCGCGCGTAACCGCGATGCCGAGACCCTGTTGCTGCAACAGGCGCGGGTCAATACCGAACTGCAAGAAGGCCTGATGCGCACACGCATGGTGCCCTTCGACCGCCTGGTGCCGCGTTTGCGGCGGATCGTCCGGCAGATTGCCGGCGAACTGGGCAAGCAGGTCGATTTCGTCGTCGGCAACGCCGAAGGCGAGATGGACCGTACCGTACTCGAACGCATAGTCGCGCCACTCGAACACATGCTGCGCAATGCCGTCGACCACGGCATCGAACCCGCCGCGGTGCGCCGCGCCGCCGGCAAGCCGGAACAGGGCAGCGTGCGCTTGAGTCTGGGTCGCGAGGGCGGCGATATCGTCCTGACGCTGTCCGACGATGGCGGCGGTATCAAGCTCGAAGCGGTGCGTCGCAAGGCCATCGAACGCGGCATGATGGATGAGGACTCGGATCTGACCGATCACGAAGTGCTGCAATTCATCCTCGAGGCCGGCTTCTCCACCGCCGAGAAAATCACCCAGATTTCCGGTCGTGGCGTGGGCATGGACGTGGTGCACTCCGAGGTCAAACAACTCGGTGGCTCGATGAGCATCGATTCGAACCTCGGCGTCGGCACCACCTTCCGTATTCGCCTGCCGTTCACCGTATCGATCAACCGCGCCTTGATGGTGTTGTCCGGCGAAGACCTCTACGCCATCCCGTTGAATACCATCGAAGGTATCGTGCGGGTTTCGCCCTACGAGCTCGAAGCCTATTACGCCCCCGATGCGCCGCGTTTCGAATACGCCGGACAAGCCTACGAATTGCGCTATCTCGGCGACCTGCTGAACAACGGGCAGCAACCCAAATTGGTCGGCCAAAGCCTGCCGTTGCCGGTGATTCTGGTGCGTTCGAGCGAGCACGCGGTCGCGGTGCAGGTCGACTCCCTGGCCGGCTCGCGGGAAATCGTGGTGAAGAGCCTCGGTCCGCAGTTCGCCGGGGTGCATGGCATCTCGGGCGCGACCATCCTCGGCGACGGCCGCGTGGTGGTGATTCTCGATCTGCTGGCGACCATCCGTGTGCTGCACGCCCACCAGTTGAATCAGACGCTACCGCGGATGCTGGCCAAGACCGCGACCGCCGAGGAAATCGAAGCGGATCGGCCGACTCTGGTCATGGTGGTCGACGACTCGGTCACCGTGCGCAAGGTCACCAGCCGCCTGCTCGAGCGTAACGGCATGAACGTGCTGACGGCCAAGGACGGTGTCGATGCTATCGCCCAGTTGCAGGAGCACAAACCCGACATCATGTTGCTGGACATCGAGATGCCGCGTATGGACGGCTTCGAAGTCGCCACCCTGGTGCGTCACGACGAACGCCTGAAGGATCTGCCGATTATCATGATCACATCGCGTACCGGTGAGAAACACCGCGAGCGGGCGATGGCCATCGGAGTCAACGACTACCTCGGCAAGCCGTATCAAGAGTCGCTGCTACTCGAACTCATTGGACAACTGGTGAACCGCCACTCGGCCGATAGCCATCCGGATAAACGCCCATGACAGATAAAACCGCCGCACGTATTGCGGTCATCGCCGATACCTCGTTGCAGCGCCATGTGTTGCAACAGGCTTTGACCAGCAGTGGTTATCACGTGGTACTCAATAGCGACCCGGCGCGTTTGGACGAAGACGTCCTCAGCGCTTGCGAGACCGATCTGTGGCTGGTCGACCTGGCGCTTTCGGAAGATTCGCCCCTGGTCGACAGCTTGATGGAGCGGGCCAGCGCGCCAGTGCTGTTCGGCGAGGGCCATGCCCCCGAGCGCCATTCGGAGAATTACCCGCGGTGGGAGCGGCGCCTGTTCGGCAAGCTGAAAAAGCTGGTCGGCGACCCCTCCCTGGCGATCGGGCCGAGCCTGCAGGCTTTGCTCGACGACACTTCGCGTCCGCCTCGCCTGGATCTCCCGGAAACATTGGCGGCAACCCCGTTGACGGCCGGCGAGCCGGCGCGTCAGGTGTGGTTGCTGGCTGCGTCCCTGGGCGGCCCGGAGGCGGTGAAAGAGTTTCTCGACGCCTTGCCCGGCGGCTTGCCGGTGGGTTTCGTCTACGCCCAGCATATCGACGCCAGCTTCGAGGCGGCTTTGCCGCAGGCGGTGGGCCGGCATAGCCAATGGCATGTCAATGCGGCGCGGCATGGCGATCCGGTGCGTTGCGGCGAAGTGGTGGTGGCACCTATCGCTTCCGAGCTGAACTTCAATGATGAGGGCGCCATGCAGCTTACCGGCCGGCCTTGGCCTGAGCCTTACAGTCCGTCGATCGATCAGATGATGCTCAACCTGGCGCAGCATTTCGCCGGGCTCTGTGGGGTCATCGCGTTCAGCGGCATGGGCAGCGACGGCAGTGCCGCCGCCGCATACGTCCGCCGTCAGGGCGGTCTGATCTGGACTCAGCGTGCCGATTCCTGCGCCGCGCCGAGCATGCCCGACAACCTGCGCGAAGGCGGCTACAGCAGCCATAGCGGCGACCCCCGCGAGCTGGCCGCGGCACTGGTCAGCCACTTGG
The DNA here is from genome assembly GCA_966211665.1 of uncultured Pseudomonas sp. GTDB lineage: Bacteria > Pseudomonadota > Gammaproteobacteria > Pseudomonadales > Pseudomonadaceae > Aquipseudomonas. Next base: position 4,048 of record CBIHQF010000371.1, read on the forward strand.
CCGAGCAGTGCAGTTAACTTCGGGCCATCGCCCCGTATAGGATGTTTTTCAATGAGCAAAGCCGTCGCCACCCCGAACGCCGTTAACAGCCTGACCAGCTTGATGGTGCCATTGGCCGATCGCCTGCTGCTGCTGCCGAACGTGGCTATCGCCGAATTGATCCCCTACCGTGCGCCACAAACCAGCGAAGGCATGCCGAGCTGGTTTCTCGGGCAGATCGCCTGGCGTGATCTGCGTTTGCCGTTGTTGTCGTTCGAGGCCGCTTCAGGTGGGCACAGCGAGGTGTCGGCGGATGCGCGGATCGCGGTGATCAACGCCTTGGGCGGGCGGCCGGCGGTGAAATTCATCGCCCTGTTGGTGCAAGGCATTCCCCGCTCGATCAAGGTCGGTCCCGACCTGCAGCATGCCGGCGTGCACCTGGAGCCTCTGGAGCTGGAGGCGGTGAGTATCGGCGAAGAAGTGTTGAAAATCCCCGACTTGATCGGCCTGGAACAGATGCTCGCGGATGCCGGATTGATCTAAGCCGCAAGGCTCGAGGCAAACAAAAGCCCCGGTCGCCGCGCCCTCCTGGGAGGGCTTGGCGCCGGGGCTTTGTCATGGCTATGTCCCAATAACGTGTTGCAGGCGGCTTTTGTAGGGTGGGTTAGTGGCGC
>CBIHQF010000372.1:0-4696 GCA_966211665.1 uncultured Pseudomonas sp.
GGCAGGGGACTCGGGGGCGGTTCTGGGCACGTAGCTGCGCGTACTGGGCGGGAAAATCGAGGGTGGGTTCTTCAGCTCGTCGGGCATCTCGATGACTTCCTCGCCGAGTTCTTCGTCCAGCTCGCGCAGCAATCGGTAGACCTGGGCCACGGCTTGCAGGGTATCCCTGGGGATGTAGCTGCCTTCGTCGGATTTGTAGAGGGTGCGGGCCAGCCAGATATAGCGGATGACCGGGATGCCGTCCTCCTGGGCCTGGGCGATCAGCTCGCGGGCATCGGCGTCGTGACCCTTGTAGAGAATGCGCGGCAGCGGTGTGGTATCTGGCCGATAGTACAGGGCGACGGCGAAGTGGGTCGGGTTGACCAGCAGCATGTCGGCCTTTTCCTTGCCGGTGGGTTTCGCTTTGGCGGTGCCGGGTTGGTCGATCAACTGCCGCGCCATCGACTTGCGATGGCCTTTCATATGTGGGTCGCCTTCGGCTTGTTTGTGCTCGTTGCGGATGTCCTCCTTGCTCATGCGCTGGCGCTTGAGGAAGAAGAACTTCTGCAGGCCGAAGTCGAAAGCCGCGATGGCCAGCAAGGTGCCGAGGGTGGCGTGGGCGACCTGGGCGAACAGGTCGGCGAGGGTGTGCCAGTACTGATCGAGGTCGGTCAGTGCGAGTTTTATCAAAATGCCCAGGGCTGGTTTCACCACGATGTACAGCACCGAACAGATCGCCGCGGCTTTGAGCACGCTGGTCAGCAACTCGGTCAGCTTCTGCGCCGAGAACATCTGCTTGAACTGGTTGACCGGGTTCAAGCGGTTGAAGTCGAGCTTGAACGCCTTGGGGGCGAACAGCGGGCCGAACTGCGACCAACCGCCGATCACCCGCAAGAGCACGGCCAGCCCCACGGCGACGATGGAGAACGACGCGAGCATCCAGCCGGCGTGCACCAGGACTTCTTCGAAGGTGCGGACGAAGGGTTGGTCGAGGCGCCGCAGGGGCAGTTCGACCAGCGACTGGAGCTGGCGCATGCCGTCATCGGCGAGCGCCAGGATGGCTTCGATCAGGCCCCAGCAGATCAGCAGTTTGTGCACGTCCTGGCTTTGTCCGACTTCGCCCTTTTTGCGCGCTTCGCTCAGTTTATGGCTGGTGGCTTCTTCTGTCTTTTCACCGCTCATGGCGCACTCAGCAGCAGAGGGAGGATGTGCGGCATATCGCGCAGCTGCAGCAGGCGGCCGTCGGCGAGGTATTCCAGCATGGGCAGGTAGATCAGGACGAAGCCGATGCCGACCAGGCATTTGGCCGGCATGGACAGGGAGGACACCTGCAGGTGCTGGCTGTACAGGCTGAGGATCGCCACCGCGAAGTCGATCATCAGCAACAGGCCGACCAGGGGCGCGGCGTAGAGCACCATATGGCTGAAGGTATCGGCGAGCAGGCCGAGGTATACATCGAAGCCGTCCGCCGTCGGTTGCGGCAGCCACAGGGTCGGCGGCCACAGCAGGTAGCTATCCCAGATCACCTGGGTGATCACGCCGTAGCCGAGGCCGATGATCAGCAACAGGATGAACACCTGCTTGAGCAGGTGGCCGAGCGGCGTGACGTCCTGGCCGAGGGCGGGGTTGAGCTGGCCGCCGACCAGGGCGCCGCGCTGGTTATCGAACAGCGCGCCGACCGATTCGAACATCCAGAACGGCATGGCCAGCAGCAGGCCGATCAGGATACCGAGCACGACCTCCTTGAAGATCAAGCCGACGACCCAGGTCCAGGAGTGCTCGACCCCGGTGAGAGCGTACTGGATGCTCGGCATGGGCACCAGCGCCAGAGCCAGAACGATGGCGTGACGCAGCATGCCCTTGAGTTCCTTGAAGGCGAAGATCGGTACCAGGAACAGGCAGGGATAGATGCGCGCCATGCCCAGGGTCAGGGCGAGTATGGTCTCGAAGATCTGCTCGATGACGCCGGGAACCATCTCAGGCCCCCGTCTGCGCGATCATGTTGAAGGCCAGGGTGGTCAACTGGATCAGTTGCACGCCGACCCAGCGCCCGGTCAGCGCCAGGGTCAGGCCGACGGCGACCAGCTTGACCGCGAACGGCAGGGTCTGGTCCTGCAACTGCATCACCGCTTGCAGCAGGGAGATGATCACGCCGACGATCACCGCCACGATCAACGGCGGCGCGGAGAGCATGACCACCAGCAGCATGGCCTGTTTGAACAGGGTCAGGATTTCCATCGCTCACCTCACAGGTAGCTGTAGAACAGGCCGTCGAGCAGGCGCGTCCAGCCGCTGGCGAGGACGAACAAGAGGATTTTCAGCGGCAGGGCGAGGGTCATCGGCGAGACCATCTGCATGCCGAGCGCGAGCAGGATGTTGGAGACGATCAGGTCGATGACGATCAGCGGGATGTAAACCAGAAAGCCGATCTTGAACCCCGCCTGCAATTCCGAGAGGACGAAGGCCGGCACTATCAGCAGAAAATCGTCGCGCTTGACCTTGCTCGCCATCTCCGCCGGCCACATACGCGCGCTGTTGTCCATCAGGTGGGTGAGGATGTCCGGATCGGTGTTGCGCGACATGAATTTCTGCAACGGCTCGAGCACGTGCTTGGCGCCGTCTTGCAGGGTTTCCATGGTGGAAAGATCGAGGTTGTCGTCCTTGAGGCGTTCGCCCATGTCGCCGAACACCGGCGCCATGACGAATAGCGTGGCGGCCAGGGCGATGCCGTAGACCGCCATGTTCGGCGGTACCTGCTGCACCCCGATGGCGTTGCGGGTGATCAGCAGCACCATGGATATCTTCAGGAAACAGGTGCAGACGATCATGAACAACGGCAGCAGGGAAAGCGATCCGAGAAAGAGCGCCAGCAGCAGGGGATCTACGTGTCCGATATTCATCTACCGATTTCCAGGCGGGTTATCTGTAACCCTATGTGGCCATCCACGTCGACCAGTTCCCCGTGAGCCAGCGGACGGTCGTCATGGCAGAGCGTGGCGAAGCCGGGCGTGCCCTTGCCGAGGCTGAGCACCGAGCCCGTGCCGAGGGTTTTCAGCTCGCCCAGGGTCAGGGACAGGCGCCCGCAATTGAGGGTCAGGGACAGGGGCAGGTCGTCGAACGCATCTGCAGCCTCAAGGGGGGTGTCCTCGATGGCGTCCTCGGTTGCGGTTTCGATGGCATCGTCGATAGTGGAGTCGGCGGAGAGAACCGGGGCGATCGGATCGGCGGCGAATTCGCTGGCAAAGGCATTCATGGCGGTTTCCTCTAGGGTGGTGATGACGAAATGCGGGGTGGGGGAAGTTTCCAGGCGCCCGTGCAGGCGTTGGCGGCCAAGGAACAGGCTGCCGTTGCCGTCGGGTTGGAACAGCGCCTGCTCGGGCAGCACGATATCGCCACGGCGCAGGGACTTGAGTTGGCCCATGGTCAAGGCGGTACGCCCCAGCACCAGCGGGGTGGATAAGCGCCAGTCGGGGCTCGGCCGGTAGCTCAAGGGGCGCCAGCCGGGCCTGGCGAGCAGCTGTTCGAGGGTGCTGGTGGGCAGCTGCGCTTCGCTGAGCACGAACTGTTCGCCGAGGCGCACCTCCAGCTCGCAGGGCAGGCCATCGCCCAGGGCTTGCGTGCTCGGCGAGAAATGGCCGAATACCTCGCGCAGTTGTGGGCTGAGGCATTGGTTGTAGAGGGACCAATACCAGTCGTGGTCGCCGCTCTCGGCCGTGTCGCTGTGGTTCGGCAGCAGGGCGGGGCAGCTCGAAAGCAGGCTGAGCAGGGCGGAGGCGTGGTTCAGGTGCAGTGGGCCCAGGTCGCTGGTCAGCGTCACACTGCCCTGCTCGCAGGCCTGGTTGGCCTGGCGCAGGGTCAGCACGCCCTGGTGTTCGCCCAGTTGGAAGTCCAGCGCCAGGCCTCGGCCGATGCGTCGGCGCAGCTCCGCTTGCGCCCCGGGCAGGCGCCGGAATTCAAGGAGTCTGGCGCTCATGCCCAGCGCTCCCGGTCGTCGAATTCCAGCCTGATCGGGCGCCCCAGCGAGTCGGCGAGGCTGTGCCGGCAATGCTCGCGGCTGTCCCTGATCTTCTCCAAGGCCGCGCGGCGGGCAAAGCGCAGGGTGATGTTCCAGCCATTGCCCGGCATGGGTTTGAGGGCCAGCCCGATCTCGCCCAGGTTGGGCATCATCAGGGTCGCCTGCAGCGCCTCACCAGCCTGTTGGGGGCGCTCGGGCAGCAGCTCGATGAGCTTCTGTTGCAGCGGCCCCCACTCGGGCGGGCAGGCGGCGCTCGCCGTGCTCTCGGTGCCGAAGTTATCGGTGGGCAGTAACGTCTGCGGCTGCCAGGCGACGTTGTCGGTATTGTCGGCATCATCGAGCAACTGCATGAACAGCTCGCTATCGCGGCTACTGGCTTGGCTTTCGCGCTGGCGCGGATTTTCCGGCGGCCGGTGCGGCGGCGGTTCGATTGCCCGCTGCCGGGGGCGATGGGCAAGATTGGCGGTGCTCACAAGGTTCCTCCCAGGTTCTTCGACAGGTAGTCCAGTTTTTCCACCGCGCGCTGGCTTTGCAGCATGGCGTCGCGGGCCGAGTCGATACGCTGCTCCTGGCGGCCGTGATCCTGCGCCAGTTCGTCCAGTTGCACCTGGCGGTAGGCGAGGGCGCCGATCATGGCGTGCTCGCTGGCGATCCAGTCCTGTACCTTGGCGACCGGCTTGGCTTCGGCTCGGTGCTCGTCGA
>CBIHQF010000373.1:0-4664 GCA_966211665.1 uncultured Pseudomonas sp.
AATCCAAATTGGATTTGGTGGAAATCTCCGCCGATGCGGTTCCACCGGTTTGCCGGGTCATGGACTACGGTAAGTCGATCTTCGAAAAGAAGAAGCAAATTGCTGCTGCGAAGAAAAACCAGAAGCAAGTGCAGGTTAAAGAAATCAAGTTTCGTCCAGGGACGGAGGAAGGGGATTACCAGGTAAAACTGCGCAACCTGGTACGTTTCCTGAGTGATGGGGACAGGGCCAAGGTGTCATTGCGATTCCGCGGCCGTGAGATGGCGCATCAGGAACTGGGAATGGAGCTGTTGAAGCGGGTCGAAGCCGACCTTGCGGAATACGGCACCGTTGAACAGCATCCAAAGATGGAAGGACGCCAGCTGATCATGGTCATCGCCCCCAAAAAGAAGAAGTAACCACCAGGGCACGGCAGGCCTTGCGGTTATGTTTATCAACTGAATGCGGAGTATCCGAACATGCCAAAGATGAAAACCAAGAGTGGTGCAGCCAAGCGTTTTCTTAAAACCGCTAATGGCTTCAAGCACAAGCACGCTTTCAAGAGCCACATCCTGACCAAGATGTCCACTAAGCGTAAGCGTCAATTGCGCGGAAGCACCATGGTGCATCCGTCCGACGTAGCAAAAGTGGCGCGCATGCTGCGCGTTCGTTAATCGGTCAAGATAGAGGAAATTACTCATGGCTCGTGTTAAGCGCGGCGTAATCGCTCGCAAGCGTCACAAAAAAATTCTGAAACTCGCTAAAGGCTACTACGGTGCGCGTTCGCGCGTATTCCGCGTTGCCAAGCAGGCAGTGATCAAGGCAGGCCAATACGCCTACCGCGACCGCCGTCAAAGGAAGCGTCAGTTCCGCGCCCTGTGGATCGCTCGTATCAACGCTGGTGCTCGTGTTAACGGTCTGTCCTACAGCCGTTTCATCGCCGGTCTGAAAAAAGCGTCCATTGAGATCGACCGTAAGGTATTGGCTGATCTGGCAGTGAACGAAAAAGCGGCGTTTGCTGCGATTGTCGAGAAAGCGAAAGCCGTACTGGCTTAAGTCCCCGACAATCACCGGGTTCGCTCGGTGCAAGAACGGGTCCAAGGTCGTCACGAGCGAAGGTCAGGCAAGGCGGAAGACGGCGAGGACGCGGAGTTTACGAGTTGTAAATGAGTATCCGGGCCGACTTCCAACGTAGCATGGTCGAGCGCAGTAGGCCTTGGGCTCGTTCGAAACGTCACCAATAGGGGAAGAGCCTTAGCTCTTCCCCTATTTCGTATCTGGAGTCTGTAAATGGAAAATCTGGATGTGCTGGTCTCGCAAGCGCTTGAGGCCGTTAGCCACACCGACGATGTGAATGCCCTGGAGCAGCTTCGGGTTCACTATCTGGGCAAGAAAGGCGAATTGACTCAGGTGATGAAGACCCTGGGCAATCTGTCGGCAGAAGAGCGCCCTCAGGCCGGCGCCTTGATCAATGCCGCCAAGGATCGGGTTCAGGAGGCACTGAACAGCCGCAAGGCGACCCTTGAGCAAGCCGCATTGAGCGCCAAGTTGGCAGCCGAGCGTATCGATGTGACCTTGCCCGGACGTGGCCAGACTTCGGGCGGTCTGCATCCGGTAACGCGGACTCTGGAGCGGGTCGAGCAATTTTTCACGCGGATCGGCTACGGCATCGCCGAAGGCCCCGAAGTGGAAAACGACTACCACAACTTCGAGGCTCTCAACATCCCTGGCCATCATCCGGCTCGGGCAATGCATGACACCTTTTATTTCAATGCGAACATGTTGCTGCGCACCCACACCTCACCGGTACAGGTGCGCACCATGGAGTCCCAGCAGCCGCCGATCCGCATCGTTTGCCCCGGCCGCGTGTATCGCTGCGACTCCGACATCACCCACTCGCCGATGTTTCACCAGGTCGAAGGCCTGCTGGTCGACGAGGGCGTGAGTTTTGCCGACCTCAAGGGCACCATCGAAGAGTTCCTGCGGGTGTTCTTCGAGAAGCCCCTGGGCGTGCGTTTCCGCCCGTCCTTCTTCCCGTTCACCGAGCCCTCGGCTGAAGTCGACATGCAGTGCGTGATGTGCAGCGGCAAAGGTTGCCGCGTATGCAAGCAGACCGGCTGGCTTGAAGTGATGGGGTGCGGCATGGTGCACCCGAACGTATTGCGCATGTCCGGCATCGATCCCGAAAAATACCAGGGCTTCGCCTTCGGTATGGGCGTCGAGCGTCTGGCCATGCTGCGTTATGGTGTCAACGATCTACGTCTGTTCTTCGATAACGACCTGCGGTTTCTGGCGCAATTTCGCTAGCGACGCACGACCGTAACCGAATTGTTCAGGAGAGCAGGATGAAATTCAGTGAAAAGTGGCTGCGTAGCTGGGTCAACCCCCAGGTATCCCGCGACGAATTGGTGGCGCGCCTTTCCATGGCCGGCCTCGAAGTCGATAGCGTTACACCGGTCGCCGGTATATTCAGCGGTGTAGTAGTGGGCGAGGTGCTGAGCACCGAGCAGCATCCCGATGCCGACAAGCTGCGTGTGTGTCAGGTCAGCAACGGCGCGGAATCCTTTCAGGTGGTTTGTGGCGCGCCGAATGTTCGCCCGGGCCTGAAGATTCCCTTCGCTATGATTGGCGCCGAGTTGCCGGGCGACTTCAAGATCAAGAAAGCCAAGCTGCGTGGTGTCGAGTCCAACGGCATGCTGTGTTCGGCTTCCGAGCTGCAGATCAGCGAAGAAAACGACGGCCTGATGGAGCTGCCCGGCGATGCGCCTGTAGGGCAGGATATCCGTACGTATCTGGATCTGGACGATGCCAGTATCGAAGTCGATCTGACGCCGAACCGCGGCGACTGTTTGTCGTGGGCGGGGTTGGCCCGCGAGGTCGGCGCTCTTTACGACGCGCCGGTAAGCCGCCCTGAAATTGTTGTCGTCGCGCCCAGCCATGACGAAGTTCGCCCGGTCGAAGTGCTGGCTGCGCAGGCCTGCCCGCGTTACCTCGGGCGTGTAGTGCGCAACGTCGACCTGTCCCGGCCCACGCCGCTGTGGATGGTCGAGCGCTTGCGCCGCGCCGATGTGCGCAGCATTGATGCTGCCGTCGACATCACCAACTACGTGATGCTCGAACTGGGCCAGCCGATGCACGCCTTCGACCTCGCCGAGATCAACGGCGGCATTCGTGTACGTATGGCTGAGGAGGGCGAGAAGCTCGTCCTGCTTGATGGTCAGGAGGTGGGCCTGCGTGCCGATACCTTGGTGATTGCCGATCATCAGCGAGCTCTGGCGATTGCTGGGGTAATGGGTGGCGAGCACAGCGGCGTCAGTGGTAATACCCGTGATCTGTTCCTCGAAAGTGCATTCTTCGACACCATTGCGATCGCCGGCAAGGCACGTTCCTATGGTCTGCACACCGACTCTTCGCACCGTTTCGAGCGCGGCGTGGACTGGCAGCTGGCTCGCGAAGCGATGGAGCGGGCAACCGCACTGCTGCTCGATATCATCGGTGGCGAGGCCGGACCGATCATAGAAGTGCTCCATCAGGAACACCTGCCCCAGGTTGCGCCAGTCACCTTGCGTGCTGAACGTATTGAACAGATGCTCGGCCTGAAAATGGATGAGGCGGAAATTGTTCGCTTGCTCGCCGCCCTGGGCTTGGGTGTTCGCGCTATAGAGCCAGGGCAGTGGCAGGTTGAAGTGCCGAGTCATCGCTTCGATATCAGTCTCGAAGTCGATCTGATCGAAGAGCTGGCGCGTTTGTACGGCTACAACCGTCTGCCGGTTCGCTACCCGCAGGCGCGCCTCGCGCCGCAGGCTAAAGCCGAGGCCGCTATCGAGCTGCCGGCGTTGCGTCGTTTGCTGGTCGCGCGTGGCTATCAGGAAGCGATCACCTACAGTTTCATCGATCCGAAACTGTTCGAACTGTTCAATCCAGGTGTCGAGCCGTTGCTGCTGGCCAATCCTATTTCCGCGGATATGGCGGCCATGCGTTCGTCGTTGTGGCCGGGGTTGGTCAAGGCGCTTGAACACAACCTCAATCGCCAGCAGTCGCGCGTTCGACTGTTCGAAAGTGGCTTGCGCTTCGTCGGGCAATTGGAAGGCTTGAAGCAGGAGCCAATGCTGGCCGGTATTATCAGTGGCAGTCGTCTGCCTGAAGGCTGGGCTCATGGTCGCGATGGCGTTGACTTCTATGATGTCAAAGCCGATGTCGAGGCGTTGCTTGCCAGTGCCGGTGCTGCGAGCAGCTTTAGCTTCGTGCCGGGCGAGCATGCGGCGCTGCATCCGGGGCAAACTGCGCGCATCGAGCGCGAAGGGCGTCTGGTCGGCTTCGTTGGCGCCATTCACCCCGAGCTGGCCAAGGCGTTGGGCCTGGATCAGCCGGTATTTTTGTTCGAATTGCTGTTGAGCGAAATCACTCAGGGGAGCATGCCGAGCTTCCGTGAGTTATCGCGTTTCCCGGAAGTACGGCGTGATTTGGCCTTGCTGGTAGACCGAGAAGTCGAGGCCGAGGCGCTGCTCGCGAACATCCGCGATACCGCCGGCGAGTGGCTCACCGACCTCAAGCTATTTGATGTGTATCACGGTAAAGGTATTGATCCTCATAGAAAAAGCCTTGCCGTCGGCTTGACCTGGCAGCATCCATCACGCACTCTTAATGACGACGAGGTGAGCACCACAACGCAAAATATTCTCACC
>CBIHQF010000374.1:0-4664 GCA_966211665.1 uncultured Pseudomonas sp.
CCAGCACTGGAGCAGGCATTGCCCATTCGGTGCACGGTGCCATCGGCTTTACTCAGGAATATTCGCTGCATCTGTTTTCCCGCCGGCTGTGGGCCTGGCGCAGCGAGTTCGGCTCGGCCAGCGTCTGGAGCCAGCGCATCGGCCAGATGGTCTGCTCAGCAGGTAGCGGAGGCTATTGGCCGCTGATCACGGGCCATGCCAGCCAGTCGCTATCAACCCTTGCGGAGAAACCGTTATGAGTGCATTTCTGCAAATCGAGCGTGATGACGGCATCGTCACCGTTCGCATGAACCATCCCGAAACCCGCAATGCGTTAACTTCCCCCGAGCAAATTCAGGAGTTCGTCGATCTCTGTGCTCAGTTGCGCAGCGACCGCACGGCGCGGGTAATGGTGTTGACCGGCAATGGCAGTGCTTTTTGTGCAGGTGGCAATGTGAAGGACATGCGCGACCGCGCGGGTATCTTCGCCGGTTCACCGTATGAGCTGCGCAACACCTATCGTGACGGTATTCAAAGGATCCCGCTGGCGTTGTATGAGCTGGATATACCCATAATCGCCGCGGTCAACGGCCCGGCGATCGGCGCCGGTCTCGACTTGGCCTGTATGTGCGACATCCGTCTGGCTGCGAGCTCGGCGCTCTTTGCTGAAAGCTTCGTGCGCCTGGGCATCGTTCCGGGAGATGGCGGCGCCTGGTTGCTGCCGCGAATCATCGGAATCCCCAAGGCCAGCCTGATGGCGTTCACCGGCGACACCATCAATGCTGCGAAAGCATTGGAGTGGGGTTTGGTGGAGCAAGTCTGCACACATGAAACGCTGCAGGCGGAAGCGCAGGCGTTGGCGCAGCGGATCGCCGCCAATCCGGGGCACGCGCTACGGCTGTGCAAGCGCCTGTTGCGCGAAGGCCAACATATGCGACTCGACTCATTGCTGGAGCTGTCCGCGGCGTACCAGTCTTTGGCGCATCACACCGAAGATCATCAGGAAGCGGTGGCTGCCTTCGTCGAGAAGCGTAACCCTGACTACCTGGATCGCTGATCAGCGCCGTTTGCAGAAGCAACGAAGAATTTAGGAGTAGTAATGATGCGTGGCGTTTTCCGCGAAGATCACAATATGTTCCGCGAAATGGCCCGGCGTTTCGTCGATCGCGAAATCGTGCCGAACCTGCATGAGTGGGAAAAGAACGGCATCGTGCCCAAGGAGGTCTGGCTCAAGGCCGGCGAATTGGGGCTGCTCTGTTCGACCGTTCCTGAAGAGTACGGTGGCTCCGGTGGCGACTTCGGCCACTCCGCCGTCATGATCGAGGAGCTTGCGCGGGCCAATGCGACCGCCGTCGGGTTCACTACTCATTCGGAAATCGTTGCGCCCTATATCGTTGCTTATGGCAGTGAAGAGCAGAAACAGAAGTGGCTTCCCCGCATGGTCAGCGGTGAGCTGATTGGCGTCATCGCCATGAGCGAGCCGGGCATCGGCAGCGATCTGCGTTCGATGCGCACACTGGCCCGGCGTGATGGCGATGACTACATCGTTTCCGGACAAAAAACCTTCATTACCAACGGCAGCAATGCCGGGTTGATCGTTACGGCAACCAAGCTCGATCCAGCCGCTAAAGAGCTGACGCTGATCTGTATCGAAGAAGAGCGTGAGGGGTTTTCCAAAGGACGGCGGCTGGAAAAGATCGGCCTCAAAGGGCAGGACACCGCCGAGCTGTTTTTCGATGAAGTGCGCGTGCCGGCCGCTAATCGCTTGGGCGAAGAAGGCATGGGCTTCAAGTACCTGACCCATCAGCTCTCGTGGGAGCGGCTGATCATCGCGATCCGCGCGGCGCAGTCAATCGATACGCTGCTGCAGGAAACCATTGATTACACGCGCGAGCGCAAAGTGTTCGGCAAGCCGGTGCTGGATTTCCAGAACACTCGCTTCAAGCTGGCGGAGGCCAAGGCGCAGGCGACCATGCTGCGTGTCTTCGTTGATGATTGCCTGGAAAAGGTCATGCGTGGCGAGCTTGCACCTGACGTCGCAGCCATGGCGAAACTGCTGGGCTCCGAAATGCAGGGCAAATTGCTCGATGAGTTCCTTCAGCTTCATGGCGGCTATGGATTCATGAGCGAATACAAGATTAGCCGTGCCTGGGTCGATGCCCGAGTGGCGCGCATATATGGCGGCACCTCGGAAATCATGAAAGAAATTATTGGCCGCGCTTTGTGACATTTCCAAATGCCAGCCAGCGGGACCTAGGAGAATGACACCCATGGGCTTCTATCGAGTCTTTCTTGCTTTGTGCCTGAGTGCGGTTTCGTTGCTGAGCGTTGCCCAGCCCGTCAGTCAGGCGGACGACTATAGCGCCGAGGCCGAACGCGCCAAGGCGCTGTTGGGCAAAGCCGTGACGGCTTACCAGGCGGAAGGCGACAAGGCGTTGGCCAAGTTCAGCCGACAAGGCGATTACATCGATGGTGAACTCTACATCTATGTTGTCGATACCTCCGGGGTGATGCTCGCCAGTGGTGGCCCTTCAGCGACGCTGATCGGCAAGCAGGTCACTAATGTTCTGGACGAGGACCTGAAGGCTGCGTTCGAAGCCGCATTGAAAGCGCCCGAAGACGGTACGGTACGCAGCGCGGATTACCGCTGGTGGAACTGGCAGCATGGCAAGGTCGAACGCAAGCAGGTGTTCTATCAGCGAGTTGGCGACCGCATCATCTCAGTCGGCTACTACATGCCTCGTTCCAGCAGTGAAGCGGCAGAAGAGTTGCTAGAAAAAGTCGCCAACGAGGTAAAAGCCGATCCGAAGACGACTTTCGACCGAATCAACAGGCACGACAAGGCGCTGAGCCAGGATGACCTGTACGCATTCGTGGTTGATTTGAACACTAAAAAGTTTATTGCCCATGGTTTCATACGTCGACTGATTGGTACCGACTTTCAGGCGTTACGCTCTGCCGACGGCCAGCCGATAGGGAAGCAGATGCTGCGGGCTATGGCGCAGGGCGATACCGGGCAAGTCTCGTATATATGGCGCAACCCTGTAACCGGCCAAACCGAGTACAAGAAGACCCTTTTAAAAAAGGTCGATGGTTATGCCGTCGCGGTCGGTTCGTATGAAAAATCAATGAAACTGGATTGAAAGCCGGCCGGCGTGGGACAGGATGTTAAAGGGAGGGTGGACCGATGACCGATCTGGTATTGCTTCATGGCGGGCAACACGGGTCTTGGTGCTGGAAGTTTTTTGTCGATGCGGTCAAGCAGCGCGAGGCCTTGTTCGAGCGGGTCATCTGCCTTGATATGCCTGGTTGCGGCACGAAGCGTGGGTGGGATGTAACGACGCTGACCCTCGGCGACATTGTCAAAGAACTCAACGACGAGTTGAGAGCTGCGAACGTTCGCGACGCGGTGCTGCTCGGCCACTCGATTGCAGGTGTTTTGTTGCCAATGATGGTCATCGAAGATCAGTCGCTCTACTCGCGGCTTGTCTACCTCGCAACGGCGATACCGGCCGAAGGTCAATCGATCATGCAACTGCTCGGATCGTCCTTGCATGGCCAGAACCCGGAAGAGGTTGGCTGGCCGCTGAATCCTGTTACTACCGCGCCAGTTGATATGCAGAAAGCGATGTTTGGTGCTGACATGAGCGACGCGCAGCTTACCTGGTTGCTGAGTGAGGCAGCCGCTGACGTCACGCCTCCTGCAGTAGCCACCCAGCCAGCGGCCCGAAACGGCTACGCAAATAACGTACCTTCGGTTTACATCCTGACCTCCAGGGATGGCATTTTGCCGCCCGAATGGCAGCGCAGATTCGCTGAAAGATTAGGCTGTGAGGACCTCATCGAAATCGATACGCCACATGAACCGTTTGTAACTCACCCTGAATTGCTGGGCGCTACGCTGGCTGAATGGATGATGGGCCGATGATCTTGATTATGGCGCAGCACCGTTATTGCTGGCCCGCTTAGCCGCGATCAGCTCAAGCGGCGAGGATTAGTTATACGCTTATTCTAATAATGCCTAAAAAAGCTCCGAGCGGTAGTGGCGCTAGGGCCAGCTAAAGCCTATCTTGAGACTTGGACATTCACCCTCGCACAGAATAAAAGGGGCATGAGCCATGAAAATGTTGCGTCTTGCGATGTTTAGCACTTTCTGCTTTTTTGTCACTTCATCTCAGGTAGACCACCATGCGCATCCTACCGTTGAGGCGACGGCGGATGGCGGATGTTCGAATGGGCACCCATGCTCTTATGCGCTACCACCTGTATCCCTTTCAGGCCTATTTTTCTAGTATTCAGTATTCCCTGCGCTATGGCGCATCCATCTCTCTCCTAAGCCCATCGGTGTAATAGCCGATCGGGTTCGGCTTAGGATGGCCATTTATTCAGACAGACCGGAGCAAATTTCCGTTGCCCAATTGGTCTGCGGCATGGGGAGCGCTACAGCCGATTTGCTTGAACACGGCAAGCAAATATGTTCCTGGCGCCGGCAGTGGAGTGGTATGGCGTAGCGATGCTAAGCGCGCACAATCTTGCCTTTCTAGCTGTTGCGCCCTTCCCCTTTCACCCTAGCTTACGATGAGCCATGCATGAGGCGCCTCAGACAGCGCGACGGGCCGTGGCATCTCTAACCACGAGCAGCCTCAATCCGATATGAATACAAAAACGCCCGATGCGATGCACCG
>CBIHQF010000375.1:0-4656 GCA_966211665.1 uncultured Pseudomonas sp.
GAGGAATACCAGGAGTTCTACAAGCACGTCGGCCACGACTTCGAGAACCCGCTGAGCTGGAGCCACAACAAGGTCGAGGGCAAGCTGGAATACACCTCGTTGCTGTATGTGCCGAGCCGCGCGCCTTTCGACCTGTACCAGCGCGAAGCGCCGAAGGGTCTGAAGCTCTATGTGCAGCGCGTGTTCATCATGGACCAGGCCGATGAGTTCCTGCCGTTGTACCTGCGTTTCATCAAAGGCGTGGTCGACTCCAACGACCTGTCGCTGAACGTCTCCCGCGAAATACTGCAGAAAGACCCGGTGATCGACTCGATGAAGTCGGCGCTGACCAAGCGTGTGCTGGATATGCTGGAGAAGTTGGCGAAGAGCGATCCGGAAAAATACAAGACGTTCTGGAAGAACTTCGGCCAGGTGCTCAAGGAAGGCCCCGCCGAAGATTTCGCCAACAAAGAGAAAATCGCTGGCCTGCTGCGTTTCGCCTCGACCAATGGCGACGCGGACGAGCAGAGCGTTGGCCTGGCCGACTACATCGGGCGCATGCAGGAAGGCCAGGACAAGGTTTACTACCTGACCGGCGAATCCTATGCCCAGGTGAAGAACAGCCCGCACCTGGAGGTCTTCCGAAAGAAAGGCATCGAGGTGCTGTTGCTCACCGACCGTATCGACGAGTGGCTGATGAGCTACCTCACCGAATTCGACGGTAAGCACTTCGTCGACGTCGCCCGTGGCGATCTCGATCTCGGCAAGCTCGACTCGGAAGAGGACAAGAAGGCCCAGGAAGAAGTGGCCAAAGCCAAAGAAGGCTTGGTCGAACGCCTCAAGGGCGCATTGGGCGAACAGGTCGCGGAAGTGCGGGTTTCCCATCGTCTGACCGATTCGCCGGCGATTCTGGCGATCGGCGAGCAGGACCTGGGCATGCAGATGCGGCAGATCCTCGAAGCCAGCGGACAGAAGGTGCCGGAATCCAAGCCGATCTTCGAGTTCAACCCTGGCCATCCGCTGATCGAGAAGCTCGACGCCGAGGCCGATGAAGACCGTTTCGTCGACCTCAGCCACATCCTCTTCGATCAGGCGGCCCTGGCGGCCGGCGACAACCTGAAAGATCCGGCGGCCTACGTGCAGCGCCTCAATAAATTGCTGGTCGAGCTTTCCGCCTGACATTTGCAGTAAAAAACTAAGCCCGCGCCAGCGGGCTTTTTTATGCATTGGGCAAATTCAGGGGCTACTGTTGCAGGGCTATTCCTTCAACAGGACAGGTCGATGAAAAAATCCCTTCTCCCCCTGACGTTGGCCGGTTTGGTTGGTGCCGCCGAAGCGGCTGTAGTGGCCAAACCCGTGCCCTATGAGATCGACGGCGAAGCCTTCGAGGGCATGTTGACCTACGACGATGCGGTGAAAACGCCGCGTCCGGGCTTACTGATGGTGCCCAACTGGCTCGGCGTGACCGAGGATTCGGCGAAAAAAGCCGCCCGAGCGGCCGGCGATAAATACGTGGTGTTCATGGCCGATATGTACGGCAAGGCCGTGCGTCCCTCGAACCCCGATGAGGCCAAAGCCGCCGCGGGCAAGGTTCGCGGCGATCGCGTGCTGATGCGCAAGCGAGCGCAGGCTGCGGTGGAGGTGCTCAAGGCGCAAACCGCAGAAGTGGCGTTGGATAGCAGCAAACTCGGTGCCATCGGTTTTTGTTTCGGCGGCGGCACGGTGTTGGAGCTGGCGCGCTCGGGCGCCGACCTGAAGGGCTTCGTGTCCTTCCACGGCAACCTGGATACGCCGAATCCGGCGGACGCGAAAAATATCAAAGCGCCGATACTGGTACTGCATGGTGCGGACGACCCAACGGTATCGGATGAGCAACTCGATGGCTTCGTCGCCGAAATGAAAGCGGCGAAAACCGACTGGCAATTGGTCAGCTACGGCGGCGCCGTGCATTCGTTCACCAATCCGGTGGCCAAGGTGCCGGGGCGCAACGAATATCATCCGCTGGCGGCGGCGCGCGCGTTCAAGGCGATGGACAACTTGTTCGCCGAGGTATTCGCCCAGCCTTAGCGTTGCCCCTTCTGCGGGAAGTTCTCAGGTCTTCCCGCCACGCCGCAACGCGGGCAGTTCGATACGCGCGCTTTCGCCCGGTACGCTTGGCCAGTCCCACTTGGCTCAGCGTTGCCTGGCTCGGTCGATCAGCGCCTGATCGTTGGCGACGAAATTCCAATTGATCCGCCGCGGTCCGATGGGCTCGCCTGCGATCATCACCAGGTGGCTTTGCATGCAGGCGCTCAGTACCGCCGATCGGTCCTCTGGGATAACCAGCAGACCCCGTAGCGGCAGCGGGTGGTCGTCCAGCGAGGCGTCGCCCTCGATCAGGTAGAGCGCCCGCTCGCGATGCTCCGTGGGTATCTGCAATGCGGCTCCGGCGGCCAGCTTGATCTCGGCGTACAGCGTCGGCGAGCGGACCGCTACCGGCGATTGTAGGCAAAACCCGCTACCGGCGATCAGGCAAATATCCACGCCCATGCTGGAGCTGCGTGGCAGGCTGCTGGCGGGATAGTG
The DNA here is from genome assembly GCA_966211665.1 of uncultured Pseudomonas sp. Lineage (GTDB taxonomy): Bacteria > Pseudomonadota > Gammaproteobacteria > Pseudomonadales > Pseudomonadaceae > Aquipseudomonas. Next base: position 2,545 of record CBIHQF010000375.1, read on the forward strand.
GTTGTAGCTCGGCGCCATTTGCTCGTCAGCCGTCGGCAGCGCCAGCCAGACTTGCAGACCGTGCAATGTCGAACCGCTGTCGAACAGGGCCTGCGGCGTGCGCTCGATATGCGCGACGGCTTTGCCGGCGGTCATCCAGCTGACGTCTCCCGCCCTGACCAACTGATCGGAACCCAGGCTGTCCTTGTGCTGCAGTTGCCCCTCGAACAGGTAGGTGAGGGTGGACAGGCCTATATGCGGGTGTTGCTGGATATTCATGCCGCTACCGGCCGGGTAAGGTTTTTCCAGCATATGGTCGAAGAACACGAAAGGGCCGATGCTGCGGCATTGCGCCGACGGCAGCGGGCGCAGGATCGGCTGACCGGCGATGTCTTCCGGGCGCGGTCGGATCACGAGAAAGTCGTTCATTGCTCGGTATCACGCAGTTGGGTGCTGATCTGAATTTCGCTGTTGGTCATCAATTTATGGATCGGGCACTTGTCGGCGATGCGCAGCAATTGCTGACGCTGACCCGCATCCAGCTCTCCATGCAGCGTCAACTCCACCGCCAGGCGATAGCGGCCTTGACGTTCTTCGCTGTCGTCGCGGTTCAGGTGTACTTCGAGGCCCTCAAGCGGCAGACCTTTCTGTTTGGCGTAAAGCGCCAGGGTCAGGGCTTTGCAGGCGCCCAATGCGGCGTCGAACAGGTCATGGGGCTGCGGCGCCGCGCCTTCGCCGCCAAGTTCGACGGAAACATCGCTGTGCAGGGTGTGCGGGCCGATCGTGATGCGTTGAAGCAGCCCTTTTTCGTTCTGAATGCTGATCATCTGAGCTCCTGGGCGACGGTCGCTGGCTGCGAGGGGGAGAGGCGCGGCAGCAGTGGTTTGCGGGGTGCTGCGCACATGGCGGGTTTTCGATAGAACGGCGCCGGCTGAACTAGACACAAGTGTAGTGAGTCTATTGGGGCCAATGTAGTCGGGAGATTGTCGGGTTGAAAGGTTTTGCTTCGGCTCTTGCCGTATTCGCCGTACTGGCCGGCAACCCGCTCGCAGCGCGCGAGTACCGTTTCAGCGATGCGCATCTGCATTATGTCGATTTCTTTCAGGAAAGCGCCGGCATGCAGGAACTGCTCGAACGTATGGCGGTGGCGAATATCGATCATGTAATGCTGTCCGGCATTCCGGTGGCGAAGAAGTGGGACGAAAGCGAGCCCAAACGTCCGCGCTACTATGCCGGTGACGACGCCAGCGCCTATTGGTACAGCGCTACCGATGTGCTGATCGCCAACGCCTATAAGCAGCTGTCGGCCGAACAACGTCGGCATTTTCATCCGTTTCTGTCGGGCTTCAATCCCAACGATAAGAACGCAGATGCGCATATCCGCCGTATGCTCGAACTTGACCCCGGGCTGTGGCAGGGTATCGGCGAGGTATTCACCCGCCACGACGACCTCACCGCGCTGATTCACGGCGATGTGCCGCGGGCGAACAACGAGGCCATGGCACGGGTTTACCACCTGGCGGCCGAGTACGATTTGCCGGTGATGCTGCATGCCAATATCACCTCCAAGCGCGAGCGTAACCCGCTTTACCTGGCCGAGATCGAGGAGCCGTTACGCAACCATCCGCACGTGCGTTTCATCTGGGCCCATGCGGGTACCAGTATGGAAATCCATCGGCACCAGAAGAAACTGGATTTCCTTCTGCCGACCCTGCAACGCATGCTCGAGCAATATCCCAATCTGTATATCGACTTGTCTTGGACCATGCTCAGGCCCTACCTGCTGGATCGGCAGGATAAGCCCGATCCCGACTGGGTGAAGCTGGTCAGCAAGCATCCGTCACGGTTTATGCTCGGCTCCGATGTGGTCGGTCGTTTCGACAGCCTGGGCGAATACATCCAGGGTTTCGAGCCCTTCCTCGATGCACTGCCCGAAACGGTCGCCCATCGGGTGGCACGGGATAATTTTCTGAAGATTCTGCCGCTCAAGGTACGCAGCAAGTTGTCGGAGTAGAGCTGTCATCGCCTTGTCATGGGCATGTCATAGGCTCACGCCATCTAATCAGGCTGTTGAAAAGCTACCTGCGTTGCCGATACGGCGTTAAAAACAGGCTCGGAAAGCCGCTTGCGGCT
>CBIHQF010000376.1:0-4628 GCA_966211665.1 uncultured Pseudomonas sp.
GTTGCAGGATACAGGTGCGGCATTTGGTAGCGGGCCTGTAACCCGTTAGAGGTATTAATTTATCGAGCCAGCTAACTTAAGGTCGCATCGATGAATTAGTCCCCCCTGCCTATTTCTCGAAAAATCAGGCATGGTTCGGCCCCTACGAATTTTGTATGCAACTTCTAATAAAAATACCTGACCAGGAACCCCCACCATGTATGCGTTGATGGCGTTAATTTTCGTCTTTGGCTACCTGTGCATTGCACTGGAGCATCCATTAAAGATCGACAAGGCCGCCTCGGCGCTGCTCACTGCGGTGCTGGCCTGGACGGTTCTGGTATTGAGCGCCGACAGCATCCTGCCGCTACTCGAAGCCGGCGCCCACGCCGCCGATAACACCGGCCTGGTGGTTGGCGAATTGCGTCATCACCTCGGTGAAATTTCCGAAATCCTGTTCTTCCTGATGGGCGCCATGACCATAGTCGAACTGATCGACGCCCATGAAGGTTTCAAGGTCATCACCGACCGCATCCGCACCAGCAAACGCGTGCAATTACTGTGGCTGATCGGCTTTATCACCTTCTTTCTCTCGGCCGCGCTGGACAACCTGACCACCACCATCGTCATGGTTTCCCTGTTGCGCAAGCTGATCGACGATCAAAAGGAACGCTGGTTCTACGCCGGTATCGTGGTCATAGCCGCCAATGCCGGCGGTGCCTGGTCGCCGATTGGCGACGTCACCACCACCATGCTGTGGATCGGTAGCCAGATCACTGCCAGTGGCATCGTGACCGAGCTGTTTGTTCCTAGCCTGGTGTGCCTGCTGGTACCACTGATTTTCCTCAGCCTTACCATGAAGGGCGAGTTCAAGCGCCCTGTGCAGAGCGAAAGCGAAGAAGAGCGTCGCGACCCGACCACCCCGTTCGAACGCAACCTGGTATTCATCCTCGGTATCGCTGCGTTGCTGTTCGTCCCGGTGTTCAAAACCGTCACCCACTTGCCGCCCTACATGGGCATCCTGTTTGGCCTGGGCGTGCTCTGGGTCGTAACCGAAATCCTGCACCGCAGCAAGAACGATGAAGACAAGCACCCACTGTCAGTGATCGGCGTGCTGCGCAAGATCGATACCACCAGCGTGCTGTTCTTCCTCGGGATTCTCCTCGCCGTTTCCAGCCTTGCCACCGCCGGTCACCTGACCCAGGTGGCGACCTACCTGAAAGACAGCCTGGGCAACGTCTACGCCATCAACATCGCCATCGGCCTGCTGTCCTCAGTGGTCGATAACGTACCGCTGGTAGCGGGCGCCATGAAGATGTACCCGCTGGTTACCCCCCAGGCACTGGCCCTGGCCGGCAGCGACAGCGGCTGGATCGCCAATTTCGTGGTCGACGGTACGTTCTGGGAGCTGCTGGCGTACTGCGCCGGCACCGGCGGCAGCTGCCTGATCATCGGCTCGGCCGCTGGCGTAGCCGCCATGGGCATGGAGCGGATCAACTTCATCTGGTATCTGAAGAAAATCAGCTGGCTGGCCCTGATCGGCTATCTGGGCGGCGCCATTACCTATATCGGCTTGCACAGCCTTTCTTGATCCGGCATTGCGAAAGCCCGGCTGCCGGGCTTTCGTCCCAGTGGAGTTCGTCATGGATGTAAGCAAAACCAGAACCAGCTTCTACCGCCGCCTCTATACGGCCTGGCTGATCGATAGCGGCAACGCCGCCAACGTGCCGGCGTTGATGAGCGCCACCGGCATGCCCAGACGCACCGCCCAAGACACCCTCAACGCGCTGTCCGAACTGGATATCGACTGCATATTCGTGCAACAGGACGGCGAGCGTAATAATGCCGGGCACTATGCCATCCGCGATTGGGGCCCGATCGACCCTCAATGGATTGCCGCCAATCTGGCGCGGATCAAGGGCGTATTGGGCTACCCCTGATGGCCGCAACGACGCTGAGTGGCTCACGCCGCCTGTTGTTGGTCGCGGTTTTTCTGCTCGCCCTGTTCGCCCTCTTCGAAGCGCTGGGCGTTCGTGCGCAATTCAGCCTGGACGCCCTGCAATCGCTGATCCTGATGCACCCGATCCTCGGTTTGCTGCTGTTCACCCTGGTGTTCGCCCTCGGCAACCTGATCCAGATTCCCGGCTGGATCTTCCTCGCCGCCGCGGTATTGGCGCTCGGCCGGCTCTACGGCGGTATCGCGACCTACCTGGCGGCCTGCGCCTCCTGCCTCTTCACCTACTTCACCATTCGCGCGATTGGCGGCGATGCCTTGCGCGAACTCGACAATCGCCTGGCCAGGCGCCTGCTGGCGGGGCTGGACCGCCATCCGCTGTGGAGCATCATCGCCCTGCGCATGCTGTTTCAGACCATACCGGCGCTGAACTACGCCCTGGCGCTGTCCGGCGTGCGCTTTCGCCATTACCTGCTCGGCACCCTGCTCGGCCTGCCGCTGCCGATCGCACTGTACTGCCTGTTTTTCGACTATCTGGCGATGCTGTTGAATATCGGCTAGCCGCAACGCCGACGAGCACAGCGCGCCCAGCTGTGGGAAAATCCCGCGCCCCGAGCCTGCGACCCGTCCGCCATGCCCCTGCCGCCGAAACGCCCGAGCCGTAAACCCACAGCGCCGCGCCCTGCCCCGACCAAGCCCGATGCCGCCAAGGGCCAGTTGCACCCGCGCAACCGCCATCAGGGTCGTTACGATTTCCCCGCACTGATCAAGACCAGCCCCGAGCTGGCGACCTTCGTGATCATCAACCCTTATGGCAAGGAGAGCATCGACTTCGCCAACCCGGCGGCGGTCAAGGTGTTCAATCGGGCGCTGCTCAAGCAGTTCTACGGCATCGAACATTGGGATATTCCGGCGGACTACCTGTGCCCGCCGATTCCGGGGCGTGCCGATTATTTGCATTACCTGGCCGACCTGTTGGCCAGCAGCAATGGCGGCGAGATACCGCGCGGGGCGCAGGTGCGTGCATTGGATATCGGCGTGGGTGCCAACTGCATCTACCCGCTGCTGGGCAACCGCGAGTACGGCTGGCGCTTTCTCGGCTCGGATATCGCCGCCAACGCGATTGCCTCGGCCAAGGCCGTCGTGAAGTCCAATCCCGGTCTGAGCGGGGCCATCGAACTGCGCCAGCAAACCGACCCCGCACACATATTCCAAGGCTTGCTGCACGCCGATGAACGCTTCGACCTGACGTTATGCAACCCGCCCTTCCATGCCAGCGCGGAGGAAGCCGCCAGCGGCAGCAAACGCAAGTGGCGCAACCTGGGCAAGCTCGACCCCAAACGCAAACTGCCGGTGCTGAACTTCGGCGGCCAGGCGGCAGAACTCTGGTGCCAGGGCGGCGAAGCGGCCTTCGTCGCCCGGCTGATCGAGGAAAGTGCCGAAATCAGCCGGCAGGTGCTGTGGTTCAGCAGCCTGATCTCCAAGGCCGGCAACCTGCCCGCGGTCTACGCCGCGCTGAAAAAAGCCGGCGCGCTGGACGTGCGCACCCTGGAAATGGCCCAGGGCCAGAAGCAAAGCCGCTTCGTCGCCTGGACCTTTTTCACACCGCAGCAGCAACAGAACTGGCGACAAGAGCGCTGGAAATAAGTCCTGACGGGAATGATCGGATCGCCACAACGTTGATCCTGGATGAAATCCGGGGGAATCTGGCGCCTACACAAGCGCTCCCCGGATTGCTACGAAGCTGGAAGCTCTCGTAGGTTGGCGCTGAGCGCAGCGAAGCCCAACATGGGCCTGACGTCTGCCTGCCTGGCTGTGCATGCCCCGAGGCATGCGGATGGCGCACCTTGGTCAGCCAACCGCAACACGCGCTACCATGCGCCTCTTTCGATTTTCATACGCAGGAGATGCCCATGCCGCTCAGCGATTACCGCCCACCTGTCGCACAGCTCCTGACCCTGGGCGCCCCACTCATTGACCCGGACGGGATTTCCTACCGGCAACTCGGTTTGAGCGAAGCCGATGTGCCTGAACTCTGCCGCCTGGCGCAAGCCGCCACTCTTTATGACGATGAGGCCGATGACCTCGAAACCTATGCAAGCGTGCACGCTTGGCGTGCCCTCGGCGAGCTACGGGCGGAGGCCGCCATCGCCCCCCTGATCGGCGAGCTCCGTCACGCCGAAATGGACGACTGGGCGGCAGAAGAACTGCCGACGATTCTCGGCCAGATCGGACCGAGCGCCATTGCGCCCCTCACGGCCTATCTCGAGGACGACGAAAATCATACCTGGGCTCGTGTCACCGCCATGGAATCTCTGAGCGAGATCGCCCGGGCCTTCCCCCAAAACCGGGATCGCTGCGTCGCCATTCTCAGCGAGCAACTGACCCGCTTTACCGAGCAAGACACCGATTTCAATGCCCTGCTGATCGCAGAGCTGTGCACCCTCGCGGCAGTCGAGGCTGCGCCGTTGATGGAGCAAGCCTTCGCCGCCGATGCAGTCGATATGACCATAATGGGCGACTGGGAAGATGTGCAACTCGAGCTGGGTCTGCTACAGCAGCGCCTGACCCCCAGGCCCAATTATTACAACTACGGGCTCCCAAGTTATCGGGAGTCGCCATCCCATCCCGGTAAAACCGCGACCGCCAAGGCGAAGAAGGTCAAGCGCAAGCAACAGGCGAAGTCCCGCAAGCG
>CBIHQF010000377.1:0-4606 GCA_966211665.1 uncultured Pseudomonas sp.
TATCCGCCGAGCGCAATCATCGCATCAGCCTGGAGGCCGACGCTGCGGTCAAGCTCAAGGGCAGCGAGGCGGAGCTGCGCAGCGCCTTCTCCAATCTGGTGTTCAATGCGGTGAAGTACACCGAGGACCAAGGTGATATCCGTATCCGCTGGTGGGGCGACGAACAGGGCGCGCACCTCGAGGTACGGGACAGCGGCCAGGGCATCGAGGCCAAGCACCTGCCGCGCCTGACCGAGCGCTTCTACCGGGTCGATTCCAGCCGCGCCAGCAACACCGGCGGCACCGGCCTCGGTCTGGCCATCGTCAAGCATGTTCTGCTGCGCCATCGCGCGCGCTTGGAGATCAGCAGCCGCCTCGGTCATGGCAGCACCTTTACCTGCCACTTCCCCAATACCCAGACGGTACGCCGCGACTAACTCCTGCTGGGAGCAACGCGCAGGACAGCCAACTCGTTACAGCATCGCAGGGCTTCGCTATGCCTACCCCGCAAAAGCGCGCCTCGTAGCCCAGATAAGCCTTGGCGCAATCAGGGATTACGCTACCCGGATTGCGCTGCGCTTATACAGGCTACGGGAGACGCTCTCCGGCAACCCGGATAAATCCGGGAAGCGATGTCGACCGCACAACCTGTCGCCGGATCGCATCCAGGCTGCGCGAACACCATAGCCGCACTTGCAAAGCCCGCCATCTGCCGCCACTCTTAGCCGTCATTGGCCAACCGAACCCCTTATGGACCCTTCCACGAGTTACTCCGCCGCCAGCTATTTCGCCGATTTCGGCCTCGTCCTGTTCGCCCTGTTCCTGGTTCTGCTCAACGGCTTTTTCGTGGCGGCAGAGTTCGCCATCGTCAAGCTGCGCGCCACCAAGGTCGAAGCCCTGGCCGCGAAGAACGGCTGGCGCGGGCATATCCTGCGTACCGTGCACAACCAGTTGGATGCCTACCTGTCGGCCTGCCAACTGGGCATCACCCTGGCCTCCCTGGGCCTGGGCTGGGTAGGCGAACCGGCCTTCGCCCACTTGCTGGAACCGCTGTTCGGCGCCATCGGCATCGATTCGCCGGCGCTGACTCACGGCATCGCCTTCTTCACCGCCTTTTTCATCATTTCCTACCTGCATATCGTGGTCGGCGAACTGGCGCCGAAGTCCTGGGCGATCCGCAAACCCGAACTGCTCTCGCTGTGGACGGCCGCGCCGCTGTACTTGTTCTACTGGGCCATGTACCCGGCGATCTTTCTGCTCAACGCCAGTGCCAACGCCATCCTGCGGATCGCCGGACAAGGCGAACCCGGACCGCATCACGAGCACCATTACAGTCGCGACGAACTCAAGCTGATCCTGCACTCCAGCCGCGCCACCGACCCCAGCGATCAGGACATGCGCGTGCTGGCCTCGGCAGTGGAAATGGGCGAACTGGAGGTGGTGGATTGGGCCAATTCCCGGGAGGATTTGGTTTATCTGGAGCTGAATGCCGCCCTGGACGAGGTGTTCAGCGTATTCCGCCGGCACAAGTACAGCCGCTACCCGGTGTACGACGAAGCGACCGGCAGCTTCGTCGGCGTGCTGCATATCAAGGATCTGCTGCTGCATCTGTCGCTGCTGGAGATGCTGCCGTCGGCGCTAAAACTCAGCGAGTTGATGCACCCGGTCGAGCGGGTCAGCCGGCACATGCCGTTATCCAACCTGCTCGAACAATTCCGCCAGGGCGGCTCGCATTTCGCCCTGGTCGAGGAAGCCGACGGCAAGGTGATCGGCTACCTGACCATGGAGGATGTGCTGGAAGCCCTGGTCGGCGATATCCAGGACGAACACCGCAAGGCCGAGCGCGGCATCCTCGCCTATCAACCGGGCAAACTGCTGGTGCGCGGCGACACGCCGCTGTTCAAGGTCGAACGCCTGCTCGGCGTCGACCTCGACCATATCGACGCGGAAACCCTCGCCGGTCTGGTGTACGAAACCCTCCAGCGCATGCCCGAGGAAGAGGAAGTGCTCGACGTCGACGGCCTGCGAATCATCGTCAAGAAGATGAAAGGCCCGAAGATCGTGCTCGCCAAGGTCCTGAAGATGCAATAAACCCGGGCACCCACCGCTCCCGCTCACCGCCCCCGACAGACCGTCAGACGCGGACTTTCCCGTCTGATCGGCCAGTCATCTTTTATCGGCTTAACCCCCGGCTTACAGGGGCCTAGCCGCTCGTCGGCTTACCCAGAATTCCTCGGCGACATACCAGTCCAGATAGGTGTGCGTTTCGCTTGCGCAGTATGCGCACTCCATCTACCGATCGCCCAGGAGAACTACCATGAGCATAAATGGACTAGCTTTAAAAACCACACTTGCCCTCTGCCTGGGCGTCTCGCCCGCTTTTGCGGAATCCGCCACCGATCCGATTTCCACCATCGGGCTCATCGGTTCACACAACCGCTATTCCGTGGAATTCGATGACGGCGAAGAAATCGAGCAGGAGCGATTGAATCTGGGCGGTTTGTTTTACACCTTCGGCAATAAGCTCACCGGTCAGGAAGGCATGATTTATCAGATCGGCGTGGAGGGCCAGTACAACGAGAGGGACGATATCACCTATAAAACGGCCCAAGCCGAACTCGACTTTGGCCCACGTGCGGCGCTGAGTACCCACAACTACGTCGACATCGTCCTCGGTGGCGGCTACGGTTGGACCCATATTGAACAAGATGGGGACTCCATCGGACTCCCCGGAGTAGACGTCCAAGGGGCCTACAAATTGCCTTTCGCCAAGGCCGGCCTCGGTTACAACTACATGACGCCGAGCTACACCATGCGCCTGGAAGTCGGTGCGCGCTACTCGCTCAATGGACGCATTGAGGTGGAAATAGACGGTGTCAGCAATAGCTTCGACCTGGAGAATAAGGTCAACCCTTACGGCGAACTGAGCTTTCTGTGGAACAAGGGCCCCAATAACCTGCCGGTCTCGGCGAGCCTGTACTACATGCAAACCCACTATCGGGTCGAGGACGATAACTCCGAACTCAAGCAGAAACAGCTCGGCATGAAGCTCGGCCTGGCATTCTAGAACGCCACAACAGCGCCGACCCGCCAGCAGACACCGCGACAGTGCGGCCTATTCGCCGCCGACCGCGAAATTCGGCAGGCTGTCGACCGGGCGGGAGAAGTCGAAGGGAATGGATTCCAGGGCCAGACCGACATTGCGCTGTACCACGAAATGCAGATGTGGGCCGGTGCTGTTGCCGGTATTGCCGGAGCGCGCGATAAAGCTGCCAGCGGCGACCCGCTGGCCCTCGGTGACGCTGACCGAGCCTTTCATCAGGTGCAGATAAACGCCCATGGTGCCGTCGTCGTGGAGGATGCGCACGTAGTTGCCGGAGGGGTTGTTGCCACGACCGCTCTGGCGGTTCTCGGTCTTCACCACCACACCGCCGCGCGCCGCGACTATCGAAGTGCCTTCGGGCATGGCGATGTCCATCGCGTAGCGGCCTTTCGGGGTGAAATGGCTGTATTGGCCGTTGGCGCCCTGGGTCAGGCGGAACGGCCCGCCACGCCATGGCAATGGGTATTTGGTTTGCGTCGGCACTAGGCGCGGATCGCCGAGGGCGTAACGCAGTTTTGGGGTGTAGCTGAGCGGCTTGCTCGGGTCGCGGCGAGTGAGGGTCGCCAAGCGGATGGCGCTGCGTGGCGGCAGCACCCAGTTGATCGGCTTGGCCGGGGCGCCGATGGCGTTGTCGACCTTATCCAGACGCAGTTCGATCTGCACCGGGGCATAGAGGTCGTTGCGCACCAGCAGGGTTTCGCCCGCCTCGTGCTTCTTGGTTTCCAGCTTCACCTGATTGTCCAGGCGCTCGACCATGCGGTCGCGGAATACGAACACCTGCGCACCGGGTGCGGCCTGGTCGGTATAGGTCACCACACCGTTGGCGTCGGTGTATTTGTAGATGGTCAACGCGGCTACCTGGCCGGCGCAGACCAACAAGCCGCAGAGAAATATCAGACGCCCTAGCATAGTGACTCGGATCTTATGATGTGCGTGTCCGGGCTATTGAGATTAGCAGCGCTTGCCGCGCTAGGCGAGGGTACGTTCGTCAGGCTGTGACGAGGCTCTAACAGGCTGTTGAAAAACTACCTGCGTTGCCGATACGGCGTTAAAAACGGCCTCAAAGTGCTCATTTACAGCAGTAAACTCCGCCTTTTCGGCCGTTTTTGCCTTGTATCGTCTGCCTCGCCGACGTTTTTCAACAACCTGCTAAGCCTAGGCCCCCGGGCTGAAATGCTTTTGCGCGGTGCCACGGGCGATCAGGCGGGAAATATAGTCGAGCTTCTGCGGGTCGCGGTCGACGAACCTGAAGGTCAACTGCAACCATTCGCTGTCGGGTTTCGGCTCGAAAGCCGCGACGGCATGCAGATAGCCATTCAGACGCGCGGTTTCCGATGCCTCGCCCTGCTCCAGATCGAGTACGGCGCTTTCCAAAACCTGGGGCAGTTGTTCGCTTCTTTTCACCACCAGCAGCGCTTCCTTGAGGCTGATCGACTTGATCACGCAGGCCATGCTGCTGGCGGTCAGACGCAGCTGGCCCTGACCTCGACCGCTCGGCGCGCTGGCGGCTTTAGGCGCTTTGAT
>CBIHQF010000378.1:0-4585 GCA_966211665.1 uncultured Pseudomonas sp.
TCCCAGAACTCCGCCACCTCGGCCGGGTCGGCGTTGACGGCCGTCTGGCGAGCCAGCGCCATGGCCACCAGTTCCCGCTGCGCGCCGGCGTGCTGCCGATCGGTGAGCGGGATGATCAGCCGCAGGCAGTCGACCAAGGCGAGCAGCTGCGCGTGGTTCTTGATGATTCGCTCGATGCGGATCTCTTTAAGCTCGCGCAGGGCCTGCTCGTGCACCTTCACCTGGGCGCGGAAGGTCTCCAGCACCTTGCCCTCGGCGCGGGCGGCCATCAGCAGGAAGTGGCTGACGTCCATCGCGCTCAGGTGGTTGAGAGTGTCTGCGGCGGCGCGGCTGGCCGCGGTGACCTCGGGGCGCACGAAGTGCAGTTTGACGATACGGGTGAGAATCGCCTCACTGGCCATCACCGTGGCGTTCTGGCTGATCACGATGGTGCCGCGGAACGGCGGCTCGTAGGTCTCGTTGCCGGCGGTCTTCACGCCGGTGACGCCCAGGGTGCCGCCGTTGAACAGCGGTTTCAGCTCGTCCCAATCGTAAGCCTTGGCGGCGCCGCGGTCATTGTCGCTGCGGTCGGCCTCGAGCAGTACCAGCGGCATGCCCGATACCTGCCCCATCCACCGGCGCAGGCCAGCCTTGGACATTTTCGAAGGGTCCTTGCCCTCTTCGTCCGGGCGGCCGAACAGCTTCCAGAGAAACATCAGCAGGGTCGACTTGCCCGCGCCGGCCTCGCCCGTCACCTCCAGGAAGGGAAAGCTCTGATACTCGTCGCGGATCTGCTCGGCGAACAGCGAGCCGAACCAGAACGCCAGCGCGGCGATGCCCTGAGTGCCGAAACAGGTCCACAGCCAATCGAGCCACTCGGCGCGGTAGCCCTCGTCGGTGCGGGCGATTTCCAGGCGGATCGACTTCTGCAGCGTCTTCAAGCGCAGCTGCTTGAACTCGAAGTAGTCCTCGCTGTTGGCCTGCTCGAGCACGCCGCCGCGCACGCCCAGATCGCCGAATACGTAACACCCGTGCTCTTTGCTGTAGCCGATGTAATCGATCGTCTTTACGGTTTTCAGCCCGTAGAGCTGATCCTTCATGATCTTATCGAGCTGCGCACCGGTACCGGTGAACACCGCGCCGGCCGCCATGCCCAGCAAGCGTTTCTTGAACTCGCTGGCCGCCGCTACCTGGCCGCCGGTGAAGGTGTTGCGCACCGTCGGCTCATCGTGCGGAAAGTCCACACGGAAGTAGTACCAGGACTCGTCCGTAACCTCGTTGCGCTGGAAATAGAGCGCTTGCGGGTAGCAATTGGCGATCTCGATCACGCTGCCGCACTGCTGCAAAGCCTTTTCGCGCATCTGCCGGTCGTTGAGCAGCTGGTCGTCGTGGTCCTCGCTGTTCTCCAGCTCCTGCATTGCCTTGTTGAACTTCTCGAGGTCCAGCTTGAACCAGTACATACGGTTGCCGAAGCCCAGGTGGAATTCGCCGCGCTTGTTCCAGTCGTACATCAGCAACGCCTTCTCGGCCGCGCTCTCGGCGATCAGCAGCGCGCCCTGGTAACGGGCCTCCTTGAGGTCGCGCTCGATCTGCTCGGCGCGTTTGTCCTCGTCCAGGAACATCCACCGCTGATGTAGATCGTTCCAGTCGACCTTACGGTCAGCCTGCGGGATCTGCGCAGCCTCGCAGGTGAAGCCCAGCTCACGCGCCTGCTTTACCCAGCGACGGGTGTAGCGATGCGCGCCCGGCTCGTTGTCCAGCGCCCAGACCAGCTTCGGCAGCTTCTGCCCAGCGTCCGCGCAAGCCTTGGCCAGCGCCTTGAGCGACTCGGCCGGGAAGGCGTTGCTGCTCATCGCCGACACGGCATCAACGTCGTGGTGCAGCAGCGCGATGGCGTCGAAGATGCCCTCGACGATCCACAGCTCACGCACCCGGAGCAGATCCAGCGACGGCGGGCACCACCAGTAGCCCTTCATGGACTGGCCCGGGGCGAAGCGCGCCTTCTTCTTGCCGAAGCGGTGCGGCCGGTCGATCAGCCGTTCCCAATAGCCGCCTTTTTCCAGCGCGAAGCGCACCGTCGCCGAGCCGATGCCCAGATCACGGTCCCAGTAGTTCTCCTGGCTGTACCAGCCAGCGATCCGTTCCAGGTGAAAGCCGCGCGCACCCTGCAGGTAACTCTTCGCGGTTGCGGTCGGATCCTGCTCGGTGGCCGGCACCCGCTTGCTCCAGTCGTCGAAGAGATCGTCGAACAGCTCCTTGATGTGCCACTGCTGGCCGCACTTGCCGCGCCCGCACCTGATGAACCAGGGCTCATCAAAGCGGCTGAACAGCTCGCGCTTGTTGCAGCTGGGGCATTCGCCCTTGCGCATGTACTGGGTTCCGGCGATGTGCCGGAGGCCGAACTGCTGCTCCAGGCGGGCCAGCACCTCGATGCGGATGGCGTGGTCCATGAACTTCATGCGTCGGCTCCCCAGACGAATGCATGCAGCTCATCGAGCAGTGCGCCGTGCGTTGAGCTTGGGATGACGTCGCATTCCAACAGGCAGCTGAGATAGCCGCCCAGCCTGACTATTTCCAGGTGCTGGCTGTCGTAGCTGGTGGCAGCTTTCAAGTGCCCCAGGTGCAGCTTGAATACGTAGCGCGCCGGATCAGCGGCTAGGGCTTCGCATTGGGCAAGTGAGCTCATGCCGGCACCCCCGTATCTTTCAACTGCTTGACCAGCTCCCGCATGGTGCGGTTGAGCCCTGCGATATGCGGGTGGTCTTCCAAGATGCGCGGCGCGCGAAAGCCGGCCGGTGTGTAGCGGTATTTATCGTCGTACCAGCAGGCAGCCATCAGCTGCTCGTACTGACTGGTCAGCCAGCGCAGATAGGCCTCGGCCTGGGCGGGTTTCAGCTGGATTTGGATAGAAACGTCTGTACTCATGGGGCCACCGTTCGGGCGCAACTCTCCCCTACCCGCGCAACGGCGGGCATGGGCTTTGGTCAATTCAGGGGGTGATCAGTGAGTGGCTGCTGCAGCCAGATGCGCCGCGGGCGGCTGCAGGCGCGCCGGCAATTGACGGATGGGAATTAATACCGCCTCGCCCGAAAAAAAGCTCCGCAGGGCCACGCGTGTGGCGTCCTCGGTGCCGTAGCTGATGCCAATCGCGGTGCGCTTGCGGCACTCCAGCTCGCTCATCGCCAGGTGCACCAGGCGGTCGGCCATGAAGCTCGGAACATCCAGCCCGTTGACCAGGTAGCTCACCGCACGGTCAAACAGATGCCCGTCGTCGGTCAGGTGCTCGCCGTGGTGGCGTTGCAAGAAGGTCAGCGCGGCGCGCTGCATGCTGGCCCGGTATTCCTGGGCGTTGTGGGCGGTCGAGACGTTCATGCGGTAGCTACCTCCGGTTCCATGTGGTCGAGCATGTCGAGTTGATCGGTTTTCGGTTTGCTGTCGCGCAGGGCTTGCATGCGCTGCACCGAGGGCGCAACCGGCAACACCACACGCGGTTTGTCCAGCCCGGAAGGGCTGAGCGCGTAATCCCACGTCAGCGACCCGGTGTAGGTCGCGCCGCAGGCCATGTTCATGCACTGCGCGTACATCGTTTTGAACGTCGGCGTCTGCGCCTCGCTGTTGCGGATGCGCATGCGCTCGCCGCAAGCCGGGCATAGGCACTTGTATCCGCCGTTGTTGGCTACGCTCACTTCCCCTCCCCAAACCGCCAGCGCGGCTTACTTCTTAGTTCTGGCCTGACTCGCGAGCCTTGTGCAGCAAGATCACCGCATGAATTTCCGAGTGCCGCGCCGCGATGTGCTGGCGGTGGGCCTCGAGGATGGCGCGGGCTTCTTCGTTATCGATCTCGCCGTTGCTCAGCGCCTCGGCGATGATCCGGTCCACTGCCCCGCGCTTGACGGCGGTTTTCATGCAGCGTTCGAACAGCTCGATGTTGTCCAGCTCGTCCGGGTTGGCGACCGGTACGAACACACCGCCATACAGCGCGGCGACGTAGTCAGGGAAATGCGTGGTGCCGGCTTCCTGCTCGAGCTGATGCAGTTGCTCATCGGAGAGTGGGCGGCTACCCGCGTTCTCGTAGACGTGGTTGTCCAGCTTCTTGATCGGCAGGCCCAGCCGCGCCGCGGCGCACTCGCGCCCGCCCGGGTAGTCGCACACCACTGCACTCATCACTTGCCGGCGGGTGTCTAGAACGGTGCGCTTCATCTTCTGGTTTCTCGCTGGGGCGGTTGCCATTACTTTGGAATCACAGCGCCGATGTCGGTCGCGCGGCGGCCATAGTTCTCCGCTGCTGTCGTAACGACCCCTTCCTTAAGGCCAAGCAGTACAGCGGCTCGGTGGGCCTCGCCGCGGCGCCCTTTCTTCCGGCCATTAAGCAAATCGCTCACGAGGTTCTTGTTGAGGTCATGGCGGCGGCTGAAATCAGCGATAGAAATGCCCTCGCGGTCTAGCGCGGCGCGGGCTTGCTCGGGAGTCAGGAGGACGTGCATAGTGTTTGTCTGTGTTCAAACGTGTTCATGTGATGGCAATTATGCACCCGAAATCGTGCATGTCAAAGGATTTTGCGTGCAAACGTGTTCATTAGGTGAACGGCTGCGCGAGGAGCGCGACC